>JACPQN010000013.1 GCA_016190485.1 Chloroflexota bacterium | reverse complement strand
TTCCCTCCCCCGGATTGCCACGTCGGCTTCGCCTCCTCGCAATGACAAATTCGCGGCGTTCTTCAGAAACACCACACTAGCCCATCGTGATAGACCGATTTCTGCTCTGGAGCCCGAGAAGCGTGGTCCGTGAGTTCGACCCCATCAAGACCGAGAAACCCTGGGGCTACGAGCTGCTAGTGGCCCAGACTCCCCACTACGTGGGAAAGATCCTCCACGTGCGCGCGGGCCACGCCCTGAGCCTCCAGTACCATAGGATTAAGGACGAGACCATCCACCTCTTCAGCGGAGAGGCGCTGGTTCACTTCCAGGACGGGCAGGCGCGGCCCGCGGCCCAGCGCGTCGGGCCGGGGGCCAGCTTCCACATCCCGCCGGGCGCGGTGCACCGCCTGGAAGCGGTGACCGACTGCGACTTCTTCGAGGTGTCCACACCCCACCTGGAGGATGTGGTGCGCCTGGAAGACCGCTACGGGCGGACGCCGGGGTAGAGGCTTTCGGGAAACATGCGCAAGCCCCCGCCACAGGCGGGGGCTTCGAGCTTAGCGTGGACACCCGCTACCGCTTGGTGTACTGGGGCGCCTTGCGGGCCCGCTTGAGGCCATATTTCTTTCGCTCCTTCACCCTGGGGTCCCGGGTGAGCAGGCCGTTCTTGCGCAGGGCTGGCCGCAGGTTCTCGTCGGCTGCCAGGAGGGCCCGGGCTACGCCGTGGCGGATGGCGTCGGCCCAACCGTGGACGCCGCCGCCCTTCACCTTGACCATCGCGTTGAACCTGCCCACGGTCTCCGTGGCCTGGAAGGGCTGCAAGACGGTGAGCTGGAGGCTCGGCAGGCTGAAGAGCTCTTGCAGGGGCTTGCCGTTGACCACGATGGTGCCGTTGCCGCCGGGGAAGAGGCGTACCTGGGCCACGGCGCTCTTGCGGCGTCCCAACCCGTAGAAGTAGTGACTGGTAACCACGCGCGTACTCCCTTGCTGGGGAACTAGGACGTCTCTTCGCTGCCGGAAGCACCGGCCTGCGGGCCCCGCACCTGGGCCTGGTGCGGATGCTCCGGCCCCGCGTAGACCTTGAGCTTCCGCAGCAGCGCCCGCCCCAGGGGGCTGTGGGGCAGCATGCCTTTGACGGCGTGCTCTACGACCCGGGCGGGGTGCTGCTTCAGCACGGTAGCCACCCCGATGGTCTTCAGGCCGCCGGGGTACTGGGAGTGGCGGTAGTAGCGCTTCTGGGCGACCTTGCTGCCCGTCAGCGCCACCTTCTCCGCGTTGACCACCACCACCACATCGCCCATATACAGATGAGGCGCGTAGGTAGGGTGGTGCTTGCCCTTAAGGATTTGCGCCACCTCGGACGCCAGACGGCCCAGCACCTGCCCCTGGGCGTCGATCACGTGCCAGGTGGGTTTGGTGTCTGACAACTTGGTGCTATAGGTCTTCACTCTGCACCCCGATTCCCTGTCATGATAGCCGTGAGTGGCTGCTCTGCGCTAGCCTCTTGCTGTTGCGAGAAGGTCACCATACCCGGAGGATAAGTGACCGCCATGAGATAGAGGCCCTGGGCCGGCGCGGCGACATCTGCGGCGCCCAGCAGCGGGCGCTCCACCAGCTGGGCCATCCGGGCGGGCGGCGCCTGCCCTCTGCCCACCGCCAGCAGCACGCCCACAGTGCGGCGCACCTGCTGCGGCAGGAACGCGCTGGCCTCCATATCGAACCAGATGATGTCCCCCTTGTGTTCCACCTCGGCCCTGATTACGCTGCGGACCGTCGTCCGTGGGCCCGAGAGAGGGCCGCTAAAGCTGGCCAGGTCGCGCTGGCCCACCAGCATCCCGGCTGCCTGCTGCATGGCCGGGAGGTCTAGCGCCTCCCGCACCCACAGGTAGCGCCCCCGGGCCAGCGGCGAAGGCTCCGGTCGGCTTACGATCAGATACCGGTACCACCGGCTGGTCGCGTCCCGCCGCGGATCGAACTCCAGCGGCACCTCGCAGGCCGCTCGCACCGCCACATCGTTGTCCAGGTAGTAGTTCAAGGCGGCCACAAAGGTCGCTGGGCTGTGCGGCGCCCTGGTGGTACAGGCCGCCACTTGCCCCAGGGCGTGCACGCCGGCGTCGGTGCGCCCTGCGCCCGCTACCCGGTGCATCTCGCCGGTCAGCCGGTGCAGCGCCTGCTCCAGGGCCCCCTGCACGGTCCGGGCGTTGGCCTGGACCTGGAAGCCGTGGAAACCGCTGCCGTCGTACTCCAGGAGCAGCGCTAACCTTCGCATGCCCGCTTGAGAGGCGGCCACAGGCTCTTGGTACCCTTTGCGCCGCTAGACCAGCTCCAGTTGCACCAGGGGAGCGGCATCCCCTTTGCGGATCCCAACTTTCACGATGCGGGTGTAGCCGCCGGGCCGCTCACTGAAGCGGGGCGCAAGCACGTGAAAGACCTTGTCAATCACCGCCGTGTCCTCCACGAAGGCTAGGGCCTGGCGTCGGGCGTGGAGGTCGCCCCGTTTGCCCAGGGTGATGATGCGCTCCGCCATGCTCTGGGCCTCTTTGGCCTTGGCCTCCGTGGTGCGGATCTTCTCGTGCCGTACCAGGTCGGCCACCAGGTTGCGGTAAAGCGCCATCCTGGGGCCCGTATGCCGGCTGAGTTTTCTACCGTCTACACTGTGTCTCATGGTCGCTCCGCTCTTGGCCGCGCTTCATTAAAAAAAGAAGCAGGGGCGCTAGCTGCCGCTGGCGGCCTCCGCGTCCTCCGCCTCCTCCGCCTCTGGTTGGACTTCCTCTGCCGGCGGCTGTTCCTCTGCGGCTTCGGGCTTCAGGAACCCGTTGGCCTCAAGACGCTCCCGCAGCTCCGTCAGGGACTTGTCGCCGAAGTTCCGTATGTGCAGTAGCTCATCGTCGCTGAGGGCCAGGAGCTGCCCTACCTTGGTCACGTTGTTGCGTTTCAGGGCGTTGTAAGCCCGCACCGTCAGGCCCAGCTCTTCGATGGGCATGTCATAGCGCCCGCCGGTGAGCGCCGCCACTGGCACGATGCCGGGAATCTCGGCTGCTGCCTCCTGCCCGATGTGGGCGAAGTGAGCGAGTTGCTCCATGAGCATCTGCGCGCTCTCGGCCACCGATCCGGTGGGCGATTTGGTCCCGTCGGTCCACACCTCCAGGATCAGGCGGTCGTAGTTGATCTTTTGGCCCACCCGGGTGGACTCCACCCGGTAGTTGACTCGCCTCACTGGCGTAAAGATGGCGTCTACGGGGATCACGCCGATGGGCAGACCGTTGCCCGGGCCGGCGGGGATGTAGCCCTTGCCCTGCTCCACGTTGAACTCCACCATCAGGCGGGCCTCAGCAGAGTCCAACGTCGCCAGGTGCGACTCCGGGTTTACCACCTCGAAGTCGGCGGTGGGGCGTATGTCTCCTGCCGTCACCTCGCCCTCTCCCGAGACCTCCAGGAACATGCGGCCAGGCCGGTCCGAGAGGGGGCGGAGCCGCAGCTCCTTCACGTTGAGCAGGAACTCGATGGTGTCTTCCTTAACGTGGGGAATGGTGGAAAACTCGTGCTGCACACCGTCGATGCGTACCCAGGTCACCGCAGCGCCGGGGAGCGAGCTGAGGAGCACCCGGCGGAGGGCGTTGCCCAGGGTAGTGCCGTAGCCGCTCTCCAGGGGCTCGGCCACAAAGCGACCGTATTCTTCCGTGAGCTCTTCGCAGTGGATCTGCGGGGTCACCATCTCAGACAAAGAGTTCCTCCTACCGCACCAGTCGCACTACCCTTGGCTGTATCGTCTTACCTAGCGGGAATACCACTCCACGATTGCCTGCTCGTTCACCCGGACATCGATGTCCTGGCGGGACGGCGCGGTCAGGATGCGACCGGCCATCTGCGCCATGTCCAGGGAAAGCCAGCTCGGCACCGCCTTGCTGGCGATCCCGTGGGTGACGGCCTTGAAGTACTCGGTATCCATGCTGGCCGGCACCCAGCTCACCACGTTGCCCGTTTTCACCCGGGCCGAAGGGATGTTGGTCTTGCGCCCGTTGAGCGCGATGTGACCGTGCTGCACGATCTGGCGGGCCTGGGCCCGAGAATCGGCGAAGCCCAGGCGGTAGACCACATTGTCCAGGCGCAGCTCCAGCTCCTGGAGCAGGTTTTCGCCTGTGGCGCCGGGCCGGCGAGCGGCCTCCTGATAGTGGCGGCGGAACTGGCGCTCCAGCACCCCGTAGGTCCAGCGGGCCTTCTGCTTCTCCCGGAGCTGGAGACCGCGCTCGGACACCTTGCGGCGGCGAGCGGTGTGCTGGCCGGGCGGGTTGTTGCGCTGCTCAATGGCGCACTTGGGGGAGAAGCACCGCTCGCCCTTGAGGAAGAGCTTCTCTCCCTGGCGGCGGCACAGATGGCAGACGGCTTCGGTATAGCGGGCCATGGGGTAGCTCCTCTGTTATACCCGGCGGCGCTTGGGCGGCCGGCATCCGTTGTGGGGGATGGGCGTCACGTCTCTGATGCTGGTGATCGTGAGGCCAGCCGCCTGGAGGGAGCGGATTGCCGCCTCCCGGCCGCTGCCGGTGCCCCGGACGTAGACGTCCACCTGGCGCAGGCCATGCTCCATGCCCTTGCGCACGGCCGCCTCTGCGGCCATCTGGGCGGCGTAGGGCGTGCTCTTCCGCGAGCCCTTGAAGCCCGATGTGCCGGCGCTGGCCCACGAGATGGCATTCCCGTTGGGGTCGGTAATGGTGACCATAGTATTGTTGAAGGTGGACTGAATGTAGGCGCGCCCCGCGGGCACGGATTTCCGTTCCCGCCGGCGGGTCTGTCTCCGACGCTCTGCCATGACACCCCCTCTCTACTTCTTGGCCGCGGCCCGGCGGCGGCCCGCCACGGTCTTACGGGCACCCCGCTTGGTGCGGGCGTTGGTGCGGGTGCGCTGGCCGTGCACCGGAAGCCCCCGCCGGTGGCGCACGCCCCGGTAGCAGCCGATCTCGATCAGGCGACGGACGTTGCCGTTGATCTCCCGGCGCAGATCGCCCTCCACCACGTAGGAGCGGTCGATGACCTCTCGCAGGCGGCTCAGCTCCTCCTCCGTCAGGTCCCTCACCTTAGTGGTCGGGTCCACCCGGGTCTGGCGGCAGATGACCACGGCATTTGATGGCCCGATGCCGTAGATGTAGCGCAATGACACGTCTACCCGCTTGTTGTTGGGGATGTCCACGCCCGCGATACGTGCCATAGGTCCCTCCTTCGGCCCTCCGATTGCCCTAGCCCTGCCGCTGCTTATGCTTGGGATTCTGGCAGAGCACCATGACCACGCCGCCGCGCCGAATGATTTTGCATTTCTCGCAGCGGACTTTTACCGATGGTCTGACTTTCATGGGACGCCTTCCTGTTGCGCTGGGTCTTCCCCGCTACTTGAAGCGGTAGGTGATGCGCCCCCGGGTCAGGTCGTAGGGGGAGAGCTCCACCAGCACCCGGTCGCCGGGCAGAATGCGAATGAAGTTGAGGCGGATCTTGCCCGACACGTGGGCCAGCACCCTGTGGCCGTTGGCCAGCTCCACCCGAAACATGGCATTGGGCAGCGGCTCTTTTACCACACCCTCTACTTCAATCGTCTCTTTCTTCGGCATACCACCCCTTGCAGATGCTGGCCGCCTAAGGCGGCCTCTACCCAACCTCCTAGAGCGCGGTCAAGATGTCTGGATCACCCTCGGTGATGGCGATGCTGTGCTCGAAGTGGGCGGAGAGGCTGCCATCGGCGGTGGACACGGTCCAGTTGTCCGGTCCTACCACAGTGCGCCAGTCCCCCACGTTCACCATGGGCTCGATGGCCAGGGCCATCCCTGGCCGCAGCAGGGGCCCACGCCCCGGCGGGCCGAAGTTGGGCACCTGGGGCTCCTCGTGCATGTTGCGCCCGATGCCGTGGCCCACATACTCCCGTACCACGGCGAAGCCCCGATGCTCCACGGTCTCCTGCACCGCCGCCGAAATATCGCTGAGGCGGGCGCCGCCCCGGGCTGCGGCGATGCCCGCGGCAATGGCCTGGCGGGTGGTCTCGATGAGACGCTCCGCCACCGGCGAGACCTTGCCCAGCCCCACCGTCACCGCGGCGTCGGCCTGGAACCCCTTGTAGACCAGGCCAGCATCGATGCTGATCACGTCGCCGTCCTTCATGACCCGCTTGCCGGGGATACCATGCACCACCTCTTCGTTCACCGAGACGCAGATGTGCGCGGGGTAGCCCCGATAGCCAAGGAAGGAGGGCGTCACCCGGCGCGCCTCCAGCTCCTTGGCGGCCAGGGCGTCCAACTCCGCCGTGGTCATGCCGGGCCGCACCCTGGCGGCCAGGAGGGCCAGGACTTCCGCCAGCAGCTTACCCGCCGTGCGCATCAGCGCGATCTCCTGGGCTGACTTGATGATGATCCCCTGTTCTACGGCTGGCATACCTTCCTTCGGCTTTTGCTCTCATTTGTCCCGCATGCCACTCAGTCCGCCAGTTGGACCGCGGTGCCAGAGGCGGTGACCATAAGCATCCCTTCGCGGATGACCTCGTAGTCCAGGTCCACGCCCAGCACGGCCTGGGCGCCCAGTTGCGCGGCCGACTGGCTCATCTCGTCCAGCGCGATCCGGCGGGCCTCGGCCAGCTCCCGCTCGTAGGCGCCCGATCGCCCGCCCACGATGTCTGTGATGCTGGCGAAGATGTCCCGGACGATGTTTGCGCCCATAATGGCCTCTCCGGTGACAATACCCAGGTATGCGCTGACCGGACGGCCCTCGACGGTGTTGGTGGTGGTGAGAATCAGGTCCACAGGTTCACCAGCGCCCTAGGATCGCAGCGCGCCACTCATGGCGTGCTCCACCGCTTCGATTGACTGCCCTCCGTTCACCTGGGAGAGCTTCCCCTGCTGCATGTAGTAATCAATGAGAGGCAGGGTCTGTCGGAAATAGACCTCCAGCCGGCTTTTCGCGGTCTCCAGGGTGTCGTCGGGCCGCTGATACAGCGCGCCGCCGCACAGGTCGCAGGCTCCCTCCTGCTTGGGAGGAGCGCTGACGGTGTGGTAGGAGGCGCCGCAGTTGCGGCACAGCCAGCGCCCGCTGAGGCGGCGCAGCAGCTCGCTCTCTGAAACGTGGAGATAGATCACCTTGTCCACCCGCTTCGCCTGGGGCTTTAGCGCGGCATCCAGAGCCTGCGCCTGCTCCATCGTCCTGGGGAAGCCGTCCAGCAGACAGCCGGTCACGCAGTCCGGCTGGCGCAGCCGCTCCAGGATCATCCGGATGGTCACGTCGTCTGGAACCAGGGCCCCTTTGTCGTA
The DNA here is from genome assembly GCA_016190485.1 of Chloroflexota bacterium. Taxonomy (GTDB): domain Bacteria; phylum Chloroflexota; class Dehalococcoidia; order SHYD01; family SHYD01; genus JACPQN01. The sequence continues at coordinate 10,923 of JACPQN010000013.1, read as the reverse complement.
GTAGGACTTCACCAGCCGCCCCAGCTCGGTGTCGCTCTCCCGCACGGCGCGGAACAGGTCGCCCGAGGAGACGTGCGCCACGCCCAGGGTCTTGCTGATGTGAAGGGCCTGGGTGCCTTTGCCAGCGCCGGGTGCTCCAAGCAGAATGACGTACAGAGGATACTCCTGAGACACAGTAGTTATTGTAAACTAAAATCCCTACCGAATAAAGCCCTCGTAGTTGCGCATGAGGAGCTGGGCTTCCAGCTGCCGCATGGTGTCCAGCACGACGCCCACCACGATGAGCAGTCCCGTGCTGCTGAGCTGCAGGGCCCGCACGTTGGTGATGATCTGCGCCAGGAAGGGCGCAACCGCGATGAGGCCCAAGAAGACGGCGCCGGCCCAGGTGATGCGCAACAGCACCAGGTTGAAGTACTCGGCTGTGGGCCGCCCAGGGCGAATGCCCGGCACAAAGCCCCCGTTTTTCTGGAGGTTCTCCGAGAGGTTCTGCTGCTGGAAGATCACCAGGGTGTAGAAGAAGGTAAAGGCCACCACCAGCAGCCCATACAGGCTCCAGTAGACCCAGCTATCGGCGTCGAAGATGCGGTTGAGCACCTGGGCCGCGTTGGCTACCCAGGCTACGTCGGACACGGTGAAGTAGCTGGCAATGGTGCCGGGCAGGATCATGATGGAGGCGGCGAAGATGAGGGGGATCATGCCCGCGGAGTTCACTCGCAGCGGGATGTGGCTGGCGCCCCCCTGGCGGTACATCCGCCCGCCCCGGAAGAGGCTGCGGGTGTACTGCACCGGAATGCGGCGCTGTGCCTCCTGGAAAAAGACGATGGCCGCCACCGTCGCGACGCCGATGGCGGTGAACGCGATGATCCCCATGAAGTTGCCGCCCGTGGCGCCCACAAAGCCCTGGCCCGCGAGCTGGGGCAGGGAAGCGACGATACCGCCGAAGATGATGATCGAGACGCCGTTGCCGATGCCGTTCTCCGTGATCAGCTCTCCCAGCCACACCAGAAAGATGGTGCCCGCGGTCATGGAGAAGACCATGGCCAGGGTGGGCAGCAGGCTGGTGCCCTGCAGGCTCACGCCGGTGAGCACGCCCGAGCTCTGGAGGAGGATGAGCTGCCCGAAGGCCTGGAGGGCTGCCAGGGGCACCGTGAGCCAGTGGGTGTACTGGTTGATACGGTGCCGCCCGAACTCTCCCTCTTTGGAGAGGGCCTCCAGGGCGGGGATCACTGGCACCATGAGCTGCATGATGATAGAGGCCGTGATGTAGGGGTAGACGCCCATGGCGGCCACGCTCAGGTTGCGCATCGCGCCGCCGCTGAAGAGGTCCAGCATACCCAGGAGCTGGTTGCTCTGGAACAGCCGGTTCAGGCTGGCCACGTCAACCCCTGGCACGGGCACGTGGGCGACAAAGCGGAAGACCACCAGCAGCCCGAAGGTGTAGAGCAGCTTCTGGCGCAGGTCTGGCAGCCGCCACGCGTTGAGGATGGCTTCAAGCACGGGCCAACTCCTCCGCGGCGCCACCCGCGGCCTGGATCTTGGCCCGGGCCGAGGCGGAGAACTTGGCCGCTCTCACCACCAGGCCCTGGGTCAGTTCTCCGGCGCCCAGCACCTTCACCGGCGCCTTGGTCGAGGGGATAAGCCCCGCCTCGGCCAGCGCTTCAGGCGTGACCTCGGTGTTGGGAGCAAACCCGTTGAGGCTGCCCACGTTCACCACCGCGTAGCTTTTCTTGAAGATGTTGGTGAACCCCCGCTTGTGGGGCAGCCGTTTGACCAGGGGGAGCTGGCCGCCCTCGAAGGAGGGGCGCACGCCGCCCCCGGCGCGGGCCTTCTGCCCCTTGGTGCCCTTGCCGGAGGTGGTGCCGTGGCCGCTGCCGTGGCCGCGACCGACGCGCTTGCGGCCGTGTTTGGCGCCCTGAGGGGGCCTGAGCTGGTGCTGCCGCATTAGCGCTGTACCTCCTCCACCTCAACCAAGTGGCGCACTTTGAGCACCATGCCCCGCACAGCTCTTGTGTCCGGTTGCTCCACCGTCTGCGACAGTCGGCGGAGCCCCAGGGCCCGGATGGTGCGCTTCTGGTCTTCTTTGTAACCGATGGCGCTCTTCTTCCAGGTAATGCGTAGATGTCCCATGACTGCTTCTTACCTAGCTTCTGCTCGTAGTCGCCCCGCGCTGCGCAGGCGACGCTCTCGTTCGGCCTTGATGTCCTTGAGTTGGCGCAGCCCCTCTAGGGCCGCTTTGACCACGTTGATGGGGTTGGCGGATCCCAGGGACTTGGTGAGGATGTCCCGAATGCCCGCCGCCTCCATAACGGCCCGTACGCCGCCACCGGCGATGACCCCGGTGCCTGGCGCCGCGGGCTTCAGCAGCACCCTGGCTGCTCCGTACTGGGCGATCACCTGGTGGGGGATGGTATGGCCCGTGAGGGGCACGCGGAGCATATGCTTTCGGGCGATCTGACCCCCCTTGCGAATGGCCTCCGGGACCTCGTTGGCCTTGCCCAGGCCCGCGCCCACGTGGCCATCGCCGTCACCCACCACCACCATGGCGCTGAAGCTGAAGCGGCGCCCGCCCTTGACCACTTTGGCCACGCGGTTGATGCGGACCACGCGGTCGGTGAGGGCCAGGTCTCTGGCGTCCCCCGCTTCTGCTCTTGGCGCTCTGGTAGTCACTTCGGCTCCTGTCTTGCTAGCTGCTAGAATACCAGTCCCGCGGCTCGAGCGGCGTCGGCTAGGGCCTTCACCCGCCCGTGGAAGCGGAAGCCGCCGCGATCGAATACCACCTGGCTCACCCCTGCCGCCTTGGCCCGCTGGGCAACTGCGGCGCCCACCAGCGCCGCTTCTGCGGTCTTGTTCTTGCCCTCTCGCTGGGTACGGATATCCGGGTCCAGGGTGGAAGCGGCGGCCAGGGTGTGCCCCCGCTGGTCGTCGATAACCTGGGCGTAGACGTGGTTCAGACTGCGGAAGACGCTGAGGCGCGGCCGCGCCGCCGTGCCGGCCACGATCCGCCGCACCCGGAGGTGGCGCCGCACCCGGGCATCCCGGGCCGTTTTCACCCGTGGCATACTATCGCCCCTTCTTGCCGCCCACTTTGCCGCCTTTGCCGGCCTTGCGCAGCACGACCTCGTTTATATAGCGGATGCCCTTGCCTTTATACGGCTCCGGCTTGCGCCAGGCCCGCAGGTTGGCGGCCTCCTGGCCCACTCGCTCCTTGTCGATGCCGGAGACCACGACTCGAGTCGTGCCCGCCACCTCGAAGGTGATGCCCGGTGGGGGCGTCACCTCTACCGGATGGGAGAACCCAAGTTGCATGATCAGCTTGCCGCCGGTCTGCTGGGCCCGGTAGCCCACGCCGACGATGTCCAGCTCCTTGCGGAAGCCCTGGCTGACACCCTCCACCATGTTGGCGATGAGGGTGCGGGTCAGGCCATGGAGGGCCCGGTGCTGGCGGCTATCGCTGGGTCGGGCCACCGTGAGCACGCCGTCCTCCTGGAGCACCCGGAGATCGGGGTGGATCTCCCGGCTCAGGACGCCCTTGGGCCCCGTGACCGTGACGGCGCTGCCCTGGATGTCCACGCGGACTCCTTGAGGCAGTGGAATGGGCCTTCGCCCTACCCGAGACACAGCGTCACCTCCGTGGCGCTACCACACGTAGCACAGCAGCTCGCCGCCCAGGCGCTCCCGCCACGCCTGCTGGCCCGTCATCACCCCTCTGGGAGTGGAGAGGATGGCGATGCCCAGGCCGCCATACACCCGGGGGATCTCCTGACGACCCACGTACACCCGCAGTCCCGGCTTGCTGACGCGCTTGAGGCCCGCGATGGCGCCCGTCCTGCGGTCCAGATAGCTGAGATGCACCCGCAGCGTTCCCTGGGGAGAGTCCTTCACCACTTCGAAATCCTTGATGAAGCCCTCGTCTTTGAGGATGCGGGCGATGCTGGCCTTCATCTTGGAAGCCGGCATCGCGACCACTTCGTGGCGTGACGCCGAGCCGTTGCGAAGGCGCGTCAGCATATCAGCTATGGGATCGGTCATGTTCATCCCCTACATCCCCCTTTCGTCCAGCCCGGAGCGGTCCTGGCCCCCGGCAGCCCTGCCTGCGGTAGGCAGGCCTACCAGCTCGACTTGCGTACACCCGGCAGTTGCCCCTCCAGGGCCAGCTTGCGGAAACAGATGCGGCACAGAGCGAACATCCTCATGAAGGACCGGGGGCGCCCGCACAGCCGGCACCGGTTCCGGTGCTGCACCGGGTACTTGGGCGTCCGCTGGGATTGGACTATCTTCGATACCTTGGCCAAGGGCGCTTCCTCTCCTTCTCCGGAGCGCTACCGGTGGACCGTCTCGGGCCGGGCGAAGGGCATGCCCAGCAGCTCCAGCAGCCGCTTGCCCTCCTCATCCGTCCGGGCGGTGGTGACCACGGTCACCTGGAGTCCCCGGATGCGGTCTACCTTGTCGTACTCGATCTCGGGGAACACGACCTGCTCGGTGAGCCCCAGGTTATAGTTGCCCCTGCCGTCGAAGCCTTCCGGCGAGACGCCGCGGAAATCCCGGATGCGGGGCAGGGCCGCATTCATCAGCTTGTCCAGGAAGTCCCACATGCGGGTCTGGCGCAGCGACACCATCATCCCGATGGCCATGCCCGCGCGGACCCGGAACTGGGCGATGGACCGCTTGGCTCGCGTGATCACCGGGTGCTGCCCGGCGATGGCCGTGAGGTCACCGGAGGCGCTGTCCAGGGCCCGGGCGTTCTGGAGGGCTTCCCCCAGGCCGATGTTGAGCACCACCTTCTGGATGCGGGGCACCTGCATGACGTTGGCGTAGCTGAACTCTCGCATCATGGCAGGCACTACCTCGTTCAGGTAGCGCTCCTTCAGGCGTGGCCTGGCTGCGGCAGGCATGGCTAGTCGATCACCTCCCCGCAGCGGCGGCAGATCCGCACCTTTGAGCCGTCGTCCAGGGCCTTGAAGCCGGCCCGGACCGGGTGGTCGCACTTGTTGCATACGAGCATGACGTTGGAAAGATGCAGCGACGCTTCCTTCTCCACGATGCCCCCGGGCTGAGTGGCGCCCCGCGGCCGGGCGTGGCGCTTCACGATGTTCACTCCTTCCACCAGGACGCGCGCGGTGGCCGGGAACACCTGGGCTACCTTGCCCCGCTTGCCCCGCTCCCGGCCGGCGATGACCAGCACCGAATCGTTCTTCTTGATCTTGGCGGCCATCACAGCACCTCGGGGGCCAGGGAGACGATGCGCATGAAGTTCTTGTCCCGTAGCTCCCGGGCCACCGGGCCAAAGACCCGGGTGCCGCGGGGGCTGTTCTGCTCCGTCAGCAGCACCGCGGCGTTCTCGTCGAACCTGATATAGGAGCCATCGGGCCGGCGGTACGGTTTGGCCACCCGCACCACCACGGCGCGCACCACGTCGCCCTTCTTCACCGCGGCGCCGGGCGCCGCCTGCTTCACCGAGGCGATGATCACGTCGCCAACGTGGGCGTAGCGGCGCCGGCTGCCGCCCAGGACGTTGACGCACATGATGCGACGCGCGCCGGAGTTATCGGCGACCTTAAGGCGGGTATACTGCTGGATCACGTCGTGCTCTCTTACGCGCTCAGGACGGAGGCGCCGATCTCTCCGGGCTGCACTTCCGCTACCTGGCCGCGGGTCACGATGGCATCCACCACCCAGTGCTTCTCCCTGGAGATGGGACGAGACTCCACCAGCCGCACCAGATCGCCCAGCCGGCAGGCGCTGCCCTCGTCGTGGGCCTTGTAGCGTTTGGAGCGGGTTATCATGCGCTTGTAGAGAGGGTGGGCCTTGCGGGTCTCCACCAGGACCACCACCGTCTTTTGCATCTTGGCGCTGACCACCCGGCCAACCAGGGTACGTCGGTTCTCTCGCATTGTGTTACTCGCTGCCCTCTTTCGCCGCCGCCTCGGCGAAGTCTCGCTCCCGCAGGATGGTGCGGATACGGGCGATCTTCCGCTTGACCTTGGTCAGCTCGGCGCTGTTAGCCATCTGGCGCGTGGCGAGGCCGAAGCGCAGGTTGAAGAGCTCTCGGTGGGTTGCCTCCAACTGCTCGTGCAGCTCGCTGTCGTTCAGGGCCCGCAGCTCGGCGGCCTTCTGGTTCATGGGTGTTGCCCGGCTCCTCTTGTCCTGAGTATCTGCCTACCGCAGGCAGGCCCGCCCCGGCCTACTCCGCGCCCGCCAGGACGACGACGCCCTCCCGCGCTACGAAGCGGGTGGGAATGGGAAACTTGTGGGAGGCCAGGCGCAGGGCCTCCTTGGCGGTGTCTTCCCGAACGCCGCTGACCTCAAAGATGATGTGCCCCTGCTTGACCACGGCCACCCAGTGGTCTGGACCCCCCTTGCCGCTCCCCATGCGGGTCTCGGCCGGCTTCTTGGTGGCGGGCTTGTCGGGGAAGATGCGGATCCACATCTTGCCCCCCCGGCGCATATAGCGGGTGACGGCTCGACGGGCGGCCTCGATCTGGCGCGCCGTCAGCCACGCGGGCTCCAGGGCCTGGAGGCCGAACTCGCCAAAGGCCAGCTCGGCGCCGCGCGTGGCCACGCCGCCCCGACGGCCGCGGTGGACTTTCCGGTACTTAACTCGGCTCGGCTGTAGCATCTTGCCTCGCGACGGCTTCCGGTGGCTCCGCTGTTGGGGTGGCTGCCGCCTCTGCCACCACGGGCGCCTCCCGCTCCCGGCGCTCCGGGAGGATGTCTCCCCGATAGATCCAGACCTTCACGCCGATGCGACCCAGGGTGGTGTGCGCTTCGGCGAAACCGTAGTCGATATCGGCCCGCAGGGTGTGCAGGGGCACCCGGCCCTGCCGCTCCGTCTCGGTGCGGGACATGTCCGACCCGGCCAGGCGGCCGGCGCAGGTGATCTTGATCCCCAGGGCGCCCCGCTGGAGCACCCGGCTGATGGCCTGTTTCATGGCCCGGCGGTAGGCCACCCGGCGCTGGAGCTGGTCGGCAATGTTGCGGGCCAGCAGCGTCGCGTCCAGGTCTGGGATGCGGATCTCCTGGATGTTGATGCGCACTCGCTTGCTGGTGAGCGACTCCAGCTCCTGGCGCAGCTCGTCCACCCGCTGGCCGCCGCGGCCGATGACAATGCCCGGCCGGGCCGTGTGGATAGTCGCGGTCACCTGGTTGGCTCCACGGTCGATCTCCACCCGGGCGATGGCGGCGTCGGGAGACTTGCTGGTGATCGCCCGGCGCAACGTGAGGTCCTCATGGAGCAGAGACGTGTAATCTCGCACCTTGGGGGCGCACCAGTGGCCCTGCCACGTCTTGATGATGCCGATGCGGAACCCAATGGGGTGGGTCTTCTGGCCCATTACGCCTCCTCGTCTACCGTGACCGTGACATGGCACGAACGCCGCAGGATCGGGCTCATCCGGCCCCTGGAGCGGGGCCGGAACCGCTTGAACATAGGCCCTTCGTCGGCCGCGATCTCCACGATCTTCAGCCGCCCCGGGAGCATCCGGTAGTTGTTTTCCGCGTTGGCTACGGCGGAACGGACCACCTTGGCCACCTCCCTGGCGGCGGGCGAGGGCATGTAGCGGAGCATCTCCAGCGCCAGGAGCGCGGGCTTGCCCCGCACTTCATCCAGGATGAGTCGGACTTTGGTGGCTGGCCGCCGGAGGCCGCTGGCTTTCGCTACTACCCGCACCGTGTACCTCGAGAGCTCCTGCTGCTACCGCCGCACCTGGGTGGCCCGCTCGGCCCGATGCCCCCGGAAGTGGCGGGTCAGGGCGAACTCGCCCAGCTTGTGGCCCACCATGTTTTCGGTGATCAGCACCGGCACGTGGCGCCGCCCGTCGTGCACGGCGATAGTAAGCCCCACCATCTCCGGGATGATGGTGGAGGCCCGCGACCAGGTGCGGATGATGGTCCGCTGCCCACTGCGTTGGACTGCCTGCACCTTCTTGAGCAGGTGGTCGGCGATGAAGGGGCCCTTCTTGGTAGAGCGGGACATTGGCTGCTCCCTACTTCTCCCGTCGCTTCACGATGAAGCGGTCGGTGGCCTTGTTGCGGCGGGTCTTGTAGCCCAGGGCGGGCTTGCCCCAGGGCGTCTTGGGACCGGGCATCCCCACGGGCGCCTTGCCTTCGCCACCGCCGTGAGGATGGTCTCTGGGGGTCATGGCAGAGCCCCGCACCGTGGGCCGCCAGCCCAGGTGCCGGGTGCGCCCCGCTTTCCCCAGCTTGATATTCGCGTGGTCTGGGTTGCCCACCTGGCCGATGGTGGCCTGGCAACTGCTGTCCACCAGGCGCATCTCGCCGGAGGGCAGGCGCAGGAGAGCGTTGGCGCCTTCCTTCGCCATCACCTGGGCGGCCACGCCGGCGCCCCGCACCATCTGCCCGCCCCGGCCCGGCTTCAGCTCAACGTTGTGCACCAGAGTGCCCGTGGGGATAAGCCGCAGCGGCAGGGCGTTGCCGGGGCGGATCTCCGCCTCGGGGCCGGCCGTCACCATCGCCCCCACCGCCAGGCCGTTGGGCGCCAGCATGTAGCGCTTCTCCCCGTCCAGGTAGTGCACCAGGGCAATGCGGGCCGAGCGGTTAGGGTCGTACTCGATGGCTGCGATCCTCCCCGGCACACCCACCTTGTCCCGCTTGCTATCTATGATCCTCAGGAGGCGCTTGTGGCCGCCACCCCGGTGCCGCACCGTCACCGTGCCGCGCGCGTTGCGGCCGGCGTGCTTGACCAGCGAGACGGCCAGGCGTCGCTCCGGTCGCTTCTTGGTGATCTCCTCGAAGCTGGCCACGGACATGCCCCGCCGGCCGGGGGATGTTGGTTTGTAGACCCTAATGGGCACGCTGTACCTCTCGACTCTGGTCTGGGGCTACACGCCCTCAAAGACCTCGATCTTGTCTTCCGGGCGGAGGGTGACCACCGCCTTCTTCCAGTCGGGGGTCCGGCCGGAGGTCCGGCCCATGCGCCGGATCTTGCCGTGCACCTTGCTCACGTTCACCGCCAGCACCTTCACGTTGAAGGCCTTTTCCACCGCCTCTTTGATCTGCGCCTTGTTGGCCGCCGTAGCCACCTCAAAGACGTACTTGCTCTGCCCCTGTAGCAAGGTGCTCTTCTCCGTCACCACGGGCCGGCGCAGCACCTCGTAGACGTGCATTACACCACCTCCCCTGTGGAGGCTTCTCCCTGGCCCCAGAGCTGCTCCACTTTCCGGGCGGCGTCCTGGGTCAGGATCAGATAGCGGTGCGCCAGCATGGTGGCGACGTTCAGTTGCGCGGCCGGCAGGGTGAACACCCCCGGGACGTTGCGCGCTGACAGCACCAGGTTCCGGTCGGGCTGCTCTGTCACCACCAGCGCCGTGGCGTCGACGCCCAGATTGCGCAGGGTCTCCACCATGGCCTTGGTCTTGGGCTCGGGGAAGGCCAGATTCTCCACCAGTACCAACTCCCCATCCGCCGCCTTGGCGGAGATGACGGAGCGGATGGCCAGCCGTCGCATCTTCTTGGGAAGCGCCTGGCGGTAGTCCCGTGGGTGGGGGCCGAAGACGACGCCGCCCCCCTTGCGATGGGGCGCCCGGCTGGCGCCCTGGCGGGCCCGTCCGGTGCCCTTCTGGCGGTACAGCTTCTTGGTGCTTCCCGTCACCTCGCCCCGGGTCTTGGTGTCGTGGGTGCCCTGGCGAGCGTTCGCGAGCTGGGCCACCAGGGCTTGGTGCACCACGGCCCCGTGAGGCGTCACGCCAAAGACATCGTCTCGCAGGGAGACGGTGCCTTTCTGCGCTCCTTCCTGGCTGATCAGCGGATAGTCCATTACCGTTACCGTCGCTCTTCCTACCGTGGAGACTGGGTTCGGCGTCGCACCAGCACCAGCCCGTTGGTAGGGCCCGGCACAGAGCCTTTGACCAGCAGCACGTTGCGCTCCCGGTCGATCCTCATGATCTCCAGGTTCTTCCCGGTGACCTGTACGTGACCCAGGTGGCCCGCCATGCGGAGGCCCTTGAACACCCGCCCCGGCGTGGTGCCGGAGCCGATGGAGCCGGGGGCCCGGTGGCGGTCCGACTGGCCATGGGTCTTGGGACCGCCCGAGAAGTGATGCCGGCGGACGCCGCCGGCGAAACCCTTCCCCTTGGAGGTACCGATAACGTTGATCCGCTCCCCCTCTTGAAAGATGTCGGCGCCCACCACCTGGCCCACGCTGGCCCCGGCCTCCGGGTCCAGGGGAAACTCCCGCAGGTGCCTCAGGCTGCCCAGGGGCGCATCGCTCCGGGGTTGGCCCTGCTTGTTCTGCTGCTTGCGGGTGCGCCGCAGGCCGCCGTAGCCCAGGTGGCCCTTCTCTGCGGCGCTCAGGCGCCTGGCCTGCCCAAACCCCAACTGCACCGCGCGGTAGCCGTCCTTCTCGGGCGTCTTCACCTGGGTCACGATGCAGGGCCCTGCCTCGATGACAGTGACGCCGTGCACCCGGCCGTCGGGCGCGTAGAACTGCGTCATGCCCAGCTTCCTCCCGATGAGTCCGTTCATAAGCAGGCTACAGCTCGATCTCGATGTCCACGCCCGCCGGCAGGCTCAGCCGCATCAGGGCGTCCACGGTGCGGGAAGTCGGATCGTGCACGTCGATGAGCCTTTTGTGGGTACGGATCTCAAACTGCTCCCTGGAGTCCTTGTCGATGTGGGGCGACCGGATGACGCAGAACTTTCGGATATGGGTGGGCAGGGGGATTGGCCCCATCACCGCGGCGCCGGTGCGCTCCGCAGTGTCCACGATCTGCTCCGCCGACTGGTCCAGCAGCCGGTGGTCGTAGGCCTTCAGCTTGATCCGGATCTTCTGTCGAGGCATCGTCGTGCTCTAGCCCAGGATCTTGGTGACGACGCCCGCGCCCACGGTGCGGCCGCCCTCTCGGATGGCGAAGCGCAGCCCCTCCTCCACCGCGATGGGCGTGATCAGCTCCACCGTCATCCGGATGT
>JACPQN010000016.1 GCA_016190485.1 Chloroflexota bacterium | reverse complement strand
GCCCATCTACCGGCGGCTGCCTTCCCGGGAGCGGTGCAAAGCCTGTCTGGCTCCTTTCCACGGCCTGTTCTCCTTCCCGTTCCGTATGGTGGGCATCCGCCCCTCCCGCAAGAACCCCCACCTCTGTACCATGTGATACGAGTTCTCACCCCCGGGCGGGGAGACGGCGGAGATTTCGGTGCTCTTCGCGGACGTGCGGGGGTTCAGCTCCCTGTCCGAGCAGCTCCCGCCCGCCGAGGTCGCTGCTCGTCTCAATTACTTCTACCGGCTCTCAGCCGAGACGATCTTCGAGTTAAACGGCACCCTGGACAAGTTCATCGGCGACTCCGTTATGGCCTTCTTCGGCGCGCCCTTCACCCGCGAGGACCATCCGCAGCGGGCCGTGGAGGCCGCCCGCACCATCCTCAAGGGCATGGCCATGGTCACGGGAAGGGAGCACCTGCACCTGGGCGCCGGCGTGGCCACGGGAGAGGCCTTCGTGGGCAACGTGGGTGAGGGTGAGGTGACGGACTTCACCGCGGTGGGCGACGTGGTCAACGTGGCAGCCCGCCTCCAGGGACTGGCCGCCGAGGGCGAGGTGCTGGTGACCGAGGGGACCTACCAGGCCGTGGCGCTACTCTTCCCCGACGCGCCCCGGCGAGAGCTGGAGCTAAAGGGCAAGAGCCAGCCCGTGCCGGCCCGGGTCATCCAGGCGTGGTAGACGCCGTGACCAACTGCTAGTCTTGTCACGGTAGCAACGAGGTGGAAACCTGGTCACGCGCCGCCCATTTGCCTGCTTCCACCGCCTGAAAAAAGGCCAGAACCGCGGCGTTGAATGCGGCCGGCTCCTCGAGATTGATGGTATGCCCGCTCTGAGGCAGGACGACCAGGCCAGCAGTGGGAATCTCGCGCTTCATGAACACCGCGGGCTCGACGCAGGGCTCATCTTCATCACCAATGAGGAGCAGCGTCGGTACTCTCAGGCGGTTCAGTCGCTCCTTGAGGGCGAAGATGGTGGGCCGTTTGAGTTGCACCCCCTGAAAGGTCAGGGCAGAGCCGAGGGCCGAGTGCTCGGCGAAGTGGTCTCTAAACTCCTGCCACCCCTTTGGGTCTTTGCGCAGGAAGGGCAATCGGGTCGGCCCTTTGGTGTAGACAGAAGCCAGCGCCTCCATACCATCCCGGAGCAGGGTGTCTACGACGTGCTGGACATCACGTTCAAAGCGCTCTCGGTTGGTAGTGCCGGCGCCGCAGCCGGCCACCACGATCCCGCGACACAGCTCGGGGTACTTGAGCGCGAAATTCAGGACCAGGTTGCCTCCCATCGACAGGCCCACCAGGTGGGCAGCGGCCAGTCCAAGATGCCGCAGGAGATGCCAGAGGTCCTCCACCAGCAAGTCCTGCGAGTAGGCCGTTGGCTCCTCGGGCACCTGTGAAGGGGGGTAGCCACGGTTGTTAAACGTGACGTTTTGGTACAGCCGCGAGAAGGATCGGACCTGCGGGTCCCAGCTACGATAGTCACCTGCGAACTCGTGGCACCACACCACCGGAAAGCCCTGGCCCGTGATCTCGTAGTAGAGATCAACACCGTTGATGCGCGCAATCGGCATGACAACCCTCCTGTTCCCTGCGACGGTTCGTACCCTCCCCTAGCCCCTACCTGGAAGGCAGGGGCGCCTTTATTCCTCCCCCTTTCAGGGGGAGGTTAAGTGAGGGCACGTCACAGCAAGCCCATACGACGCACCGTGGCCTCATCCAGGAACGGGTTGTTCTCCCGCTCGTCGCCCAGGGTACTGGTAGGGCCGTGCCCAGGGCAGACGACGGTCTCATCGGGCAGGACCAGGAGCCGGGCCCTGATAGAGGCCAGCAGCCGCTCCAGGGAGCCACCGGGGGAATCGTAGCGGCCAATGGACTGCTTGAACAGCGTATCACCCGTGATCACCACGCCGGGCACGTAGAGGCAGCTACTGCCGGGCGTGTGTCCCGGCGTGTGCAGCACCTCCACGGCGATGCCGCCCACCTGGAGCGCCTGGCCATCCTCCAGGTAGCCGTCGGGCGGCGGCGATGGCGCCACCTTCATACCCCAGCGTAGGCCCGACTGCGCCAGGCTCGCGAGCATCGGCTCGTCGCCCTGATGGATCAGAAACCGGGCGGCGGGCGCGTGCTCCTTGAAATAGGCGTTGTTCCAGCAATGGTCCGAGTGGCCGTGGGTGTTCACAATGTACTTCAGGGCCAGCGCTCGCTGCTGGATGAACTCCCAGATCGGCTCGCTCTGCATGGCCGGGTCCGCCAGCAGGGCCTCCTTCGCCTCCTCGTCGTAGATGAGGTAGACGTTGTTGTCCATGGGGCCGACGCCGGTGAAGGCCTGTACGGGCATGGCAACCTCACAGTCTGCTCTACGTGGATGCTGCGTTCACCCTCGCCCCCACCCTCGCCTGCCGGCGGGCAGGTGGGCAGCCAGGCTACCCCCTCCCCGGAGGAAGAGGGCTATTGGCGCTCCCAAGGCGGGCCGCCTGGTAGTCCTGGGGGGTGTTCAGGTCTTGCAGCACCACATCGGATGCCGCCGGCGCCTCCTGGATCTCCTCCCTGTGGCGTTGCACCACGGCCCGCAGGCCCAGGGTCGCATCCTCCACCTGGGCCAGCTCCGGCAGCAGCCACCCCGCGAAGGCGGTGGGATGCCCGTGGCGTCCTCCGTAGGTGGGCACGACGATGGCGGCATGGCTGGAGCCGGCTGCCCGCACCACCTGCCGGATAGCGAGCGCCGGCCGGGGTTGGTCCACCCCCAGCACCAGGATCCACGTGGCTTCGGGCGGCGCCGCCGCGGCCCCTGCCCGGACCGAAGTGGCCCTACCCTGCCGGTACAGCGGGTTCACGATGACTCTGGTGCCCTGCGCCGGCACAAACGGGATCACCCGGCTGGCGCGATGTCCCAGCACCACGATCACCAGGTCGCACCCACCGCCTTGGAGCTGCTGCACCTGATACTGCACCAGGGGGCGGCCCATCCAGTCCAGCAGCGGCTTGGGGCTGCCCATACGGGTGGACTCTCCGGCAGCCAGCAGTAACCCAACGATCACCAGCACCACCCAAGATACCGAATGAGTCCCGCGACAGTTTCGTCCTCAGCCCCTGCTCCGGAGGACGCTCTGGAGGCCCGTCCAAGGGACGGGCCTCCAGTCTAAGCATCACACAGTCGGCAGCGGCTAGCCGGGGAGCTTGCCCAGGGCCGCCAGGATGCGCTCGGAGGTTGCCGGCAGGGTGTACACCCGGGCTCCGACGGCATCGCTGACGGCGTTCACCAGCGCGGCCGCACCCGCGGCGATGGGCGGCTCGCCCACGCCCTTGGCGCCGTAGGGCCCCGCGCCCTCCACGGGCACCTCCACCAGCGCAGTCTCGATGCGGGGCAGGTCCAGCGCAGTGGGGATGCGGTAGTCCAGCAGGGTGGGATTGCGCAGCACCCCCTTGTCGTCCCAGACCATCTCCTCCGAGAAGCCGAGCCCGAGGGACTGGGCGACACCGCCCTGGATCTGGCCCTCCACGGATAGCGGGTTGATGGCGAAGCCCACGTCCTGCACACACACGGCATCCAGGATGTTCACCTCGCCCGTCTCGGGGTCCACCTCTACCTTGGCGCCCTGGATGGTAAAGCCCGGCGCCGCTGCCGGCGTGCCCACGTTGCCGCGCCCCAGGATAACCGGAGTGGGCGAGCCGAAGCCCGTGCTCATGGTGCCCAGCAGCTCGAAGGTGATCGCCTTCTCGGGCGAACCCTTCACCCGGATCTGGCCATCCACCGACTCCAGGTCCTCCGAGCTGCACTCCAGCCGCTCGGAGACGATCTTAAACATCTGGTCGAGGGCGTCCTGAGCGGCCCGCTGTACCGAGAGGCCCACGGTGCGCAGGGTCTTGCTGCCAGCGCTCACTCCTGCATAGGGGGCCAGGGAGGTATCTCCCGTCTTCACGTTGATCCGCTCGATGGGGAGCCCCAGCGCCTCGGACACGATCTGGGCGAAGGAGGTGTTGGTGCCGGTGACGTCGTTGGCGCCCACCATGACGCTGACGGTGCCATCGGCGTTCAGCTCCACAGAGGCGCTGGAGGGACTGCCGCCACCCAGCCAGCCACCGACGGCGAAGCCCACGCCCACCTTCTTCCCGTTGGCGCTGGGCTTGCCGTTGCGGTTCTTCCAGAAGCTGGTCTCCTTGAACCGCTGCAGCACCTCTACCAGGCCGATCTTGGAGAAGGCCCGGCCATTGGGCATCAGGTCGCCTTGGGTCACCGCGTTCTTAATGCGCAGCTCCAGGGGGTCCATCCCCAGCTCCTTGGCCATGATGTCCACAGTGGATTCGATGGCGAAGGTGGCCTGGGGGGTGCCCGGCGCCCGCAGCGCGCCCTGGCTCACCCGGTTGGTGATGACCTCCAGCCCCTCGATCTCAAGGTTGGGGAACTTGTAGTAGGCCCCCAGGAGGTTCGCCCCGGCCATGAGCGGGCTGCCGGGGAAGGACCCGGAATCGTAGACGGCCCTGGCCTTGAAGGCGGTGAAGGCGCCGTCCTTCTTGGCAGCCAGCTTGGTCTCGATGTAGGCCTGGGACGAAGGGTCTGCGGAGCGGAGGTCCTCGCTGCGGCTGAAGATGTACTTCACCGGCCGGCGCAGGATGCGGGCGATGATGGCCGGCAGCACCGCCCCGAAGGGCTGGATCTTAGCGCCGAAGCCACCGCCCATCTCCACGAAGTTGACCCTGACCTTGGTCTCCGGCACGCCCAGCACTTTGGCCAGACCTTCCCGCGTGGTGAAGTCCCCCTGGGTGCTGGTCCACACGGTGTAGTCGCCGTTCCGGTCGCAGTCCACGATGCCGGACATGGGCTCGATATAGCCCTGGTGCGTCCAAGAAGCGCGGAAGCTGCGCTCCACCACCACGTCGGCCTCTTTGAAGGCCCTCTCCACGTCGCCCCGGCTCCACACCATGCGGTGGGTCACGTTGGGAGGCGTCTTCTCGGTGGTCTGCTCGTCGGCGGCTGCCAGGGTGGTGTGGGCCGCCAGCTCCGAGCGGTCTATGCCGGCCATGGAGTGGCGGACGGGCGGCGCGTCCTGCTTCAGGGCGTCCAGGATGTCCAGCACCGCCGGCAGCTCCTGGTACTCTACCTCGATGAGGTCCAGGGCCTCCTCGGCCACGGAGGCTTCGTCGGCCACCACCGCGGCCACGGGCTGGCCGTAGTACATCACCTCTTTGTCTGCCAGGACGGTATGCAGGCGGTTGGCGCCGTCCCGGGGCAGGTGCTGCGGCAGGTCGGCCGCGGTAAAGACCCCCACCACGCCGGGGTAGGCTCTGGCCTTGCTCACGTCCAGGCGCTTGATCAGCGCGTGGGCGTAGGGGGCGCGCAGCGCCTTGGCGTGCACCATCCGGTGCAGGCGAAGGTCTGCGGTGTAAACGGTGCCGCCGGTCACCTTGGCCGCGCCCTCCAAGCGGGGCTGCCGCTGGTGAACGGATCTATATGTAGTGGTCATCCTCCCTCCTCCTATATACTTCCGGCTGCGGCTGCTTCGATTGCCTCTACGATCTTGGTGTAGCCCGTGCAGCGGCAGAGGTTGCCGGCAATCCCCTGGCGGATTTCCAGCTCCGAGGGATGGGGATTATCTCGCAGCAGCGCCGCCGCCGACATGATCATGCCCGGGATGCAGAAGCCACACTGGAGCGCGCCATGCTGGAT
>JACPQN010000017.1 GCA_016190485.1 Chloroflexota bacterium | reverse complement strand
TGGGCTTTGTGACGCTGATTTAGGATACTAGGTACTAGCGTCCAGCGTCTGCGATCCGCTGCAGGGGTATCTCTAAGGTAACCTGCGCGACCGAAGAACTCGGGCGGTTGGGCCTCCCGTCCAGCCGTATGGCGACAGGGACACGCTTCACTGAGCCTGCCCCGAGGCTGCCGGTAAGCAGGCTCGGCAAGGGGATGGGGTATGGCACCTGCCGCAGCAGCGTGCCAGTGCAGAGTGCTGAGCGACGTTCCACAACGAGGAGAATGTGCGCCGCTCGTGGTGAGCTTGTCGAACCAGGGTGGCGCTCACCCTTCGACAAGGCTCAGGGTGAGCGGACTTATTCAGCGGTCCTGCCGGTACAGTCTTGACCCAGGGCACGGGTTCACGCCTCCGCTACAGTAGCCTCCCCTGCGTTTCTAGTGAGCAAGAATCACCTGAACACGTGATACCACAGGCAGGGACTGGCAAGTATCCTGATCTCTGGAAGCGCGCCGGCAGACCCTCAGCGCGGCTCGCAGCCCTCGGCAATGAATACAGCGGGCAGGTATCGGCGGCTCTACCTCTCGACGCTGAAGGGAGGGGAGACAAGGGGGATGCCCCATGGCCGATGTGCCCCTGGAATGAGACGACGGAGGTGGCCCTGTCGGGGGTCCTCTCCCGCCTGGTGTCCGCAGCCAATCTCCTCATGGCCACCACCGTCGACCTGGGCCGCGCCAGCGACCAGGCCAAATGGGAGCGCCTCCAGCGCGTCGCGGGTTCCATCGTCGCCCACCTCAACCTTGACGAGGCGCTGAAGGAGCTTGCCGGCGCAGCCCTAGACCTGCTGGAGGCCAGCCGGACGACGGTCTGGCTCTACCATGAAGAGGATGGCGCCCTGGAACGCAAGGCGCTGGCCTCCCAGCATTCCCCTCCTGCTGTGGCGGCGCTGGGAGATCGGGTTTCTCTGGAGGAGTCGGCCAACTCGCTGGTCTTCCGGACCCACGCTGGCCTGTTCATTGGCGACGTCTCCTCCGATCCCCGACTAGAGGCCGGGTGGCGCGAGAGACTCCTGGGCAGTGGCTTCCTGTCCATCTACCTCTCGCCTTTGGCCCTAGAAGGACGCATCCTGGGCACGCTGGCGGTGGGCTACGATGGCCGGCGAGATAACTGGGCACCGTTTCAGCGCGGCGGCGCCAGGGCTGCCTCGCATCACCGCGAGCCTCGGCACGGCGTCGTACCCTGCGGATGGCACGTCACCGGCGGAGCTGGTGGCGCAAGCGGACCGGGATCTGTACGCGGCCAAGGCGAACAAGGGCGCCGTGTAACACTAACCGGATGGTAGGGGGCTTTCTGAGCAGGGTGATGCTGCGACCGGCAATTATTAAAGGCCCGCTCTCCGGGCACAAGAGGTGCCGGAGGCGGGCCTGGATTCTAGAGGAGGGCGAGGGGGCCGGGTTAGCGCCCCTTGAAGACCGGGGTCCGCTTCTCGAAGAAGGCGCTTCGGGCCTCCTGGGAGTCCGCAGACCCGTTGAGGATGCCTGCGGCGTTGGCACACAGGTCCTGCACCGTCTGGAGGTTGGTGTCTACGGCCCGGCGCATGATGCGCTTGCCGATCCACTGGATCATGGGCGGGCTGTTGATGATCTTCTGGCAGACCTCTCTGGTCTTGGCCTCCAGCTCGTCGGCCGGCACGTAGTGGTTGAGGATGCCCCAGCGGTGGGCGTCTTCGCCCAGGAGGAACCCGCCGGTGTAGAGCAACTCCAGCGCGCGGCCCAGGCCCGCCAGCTTGGGAATCCAGTACATGCCGCCGTTCTCAATGATCTGCCCCACGTTCTGGTAGGTGAAGAAGCGGGTGTTCTCGCAGCCTATGCGGATATCGCAGCGGAGGGAGAGGTCCATCCCCATGCCTACTGCAGCGCCGTTGATCATGGCGACGGTGGGTTTGCGGATTTCGGAGACGGCGTCGAAGTAGGGATAGGTGTCGTGGATGAAGCCCTCCCGGCTGGAGTCTGGCCCTTCTCGGCGGCGGCGTCCCTCGCCGCCCTCACCGCCACGAATGTCTGCTCCGGCGCAGAAGGCCCGCCCGACGCCGGTGAGGACGATGACCCGGATGTTGGGGTCGTCGTCGCCAGCCCGCATATACTCTCCGACTTTGGCCAGGCTGTCCGGCATGAGCAGAGAGTTCATCCGGTCCGGGCGGTTAAACTTGATCCAGAGGATGCCGGTGTCCTCCGGTTCGTAGAGCAGATAGTCAACGATCTCTGGGGCCATGGGTCACCTCTCTCACTATGCTAAGGCTGCTGACGCTGCCTCGCGGGTCTTCAAACGGATGTAGTGTACAACGGGGAGTCAACTGCCGCTGGAAGAGTGGTTAATAACGCCCCCAAACCCCCTGCTAGGGGGTTCACGGAATCCCTTCGGGGTTTTATTTGTTCGGGGGCACATCCCCCGAACCCCCTGGCAGAGAGGCGCAGCCTCTCTGCACGCTCCCTCGTTAAACACTCTCGCTGGAGAGGCTGCAAGGTATGGGCCGGGTCTGCGTTGCGACTCACGCCCAAATAGCGGGAGACCGAGGTTCCCCCCGGCCCCTCTCACAGGAGCGACCTTGCCGCGGGCCGCGGCTAGACGAGCTGGCCCGCCTCCTCCCGGCTGGTGCGGCCGATGCCGATACGCCGGGCCATGATGAGCTTCTGGACGTCCGCGGTGCCGCCGGGGTGCACCGCCACGATGCCGGAGCGCTGCTGGGCCTCTACGTAGCCCTCTACCGGTCCCCACTGGGCATCGCTGGTCAGCGCGTAGTAGCCCAGGAGCCTCCCCATGGTGCCCGTGTTCTTCAGCCCGGCCATCTTGCGGACGTAGGAGCTCTGGGAGCCACCATAGGTACGGGGCTTCTTGGCGTGCACCAAGTAGAAGTTACGCAGGCTGAAGATCCGGCCGCTCTCGGCGTCCATGTGTAGCTCCATCAGGAGGTCCCGGGCGTCCTGGTCGGCGGCGATGGGCTCGCCATCCCGCTGGGTCTCTTTGCAGTACTTCAGTACCCGCTCCTCCAGGCGATTGCGGTTGACGCTCAGGCCACCGCCCGCGTGCTCGATCTCCAGGTGAGTGGAGGCCACCTTCCAGCCGTTGTTCTCGCCGCCCACCAGGTTGAAGGCGGGTATCCGCACATTGTCGAAGAACACGCTGTTCTTGTGCCCGCCGGGCGCGCCGCCCTCGCCGCCGGACCCCATGAGCTCCAGCGGCATGATGGTGATGCCCGGCAGGTTGGCCGGGATCATAAACCAGCTCACGTTCTCGTGGCGGGGCGCCTTGGGGTCGGTCATGCAGATGGTCCAGAACTGGTCTACCCCGTGGGTCGCGCCCACGAAGGTCTTGTGGCCGTTGATGACATAGTCGTCGCCGTCCCGGGTGGCCAGGGTTTTCACGCTGGCCAGGTCAGAGCCTGCCTCGGGCTCCGTCAGGAGCTGCCAGGTGCATACTTCGCCTGTGAGGATGGGTGGTAGGAAGGTTTTCTTCTGCTCGTCGGTGCCCCAGAGGAGGATGTTGGGGGCAAAGCGGCCGCCCGCGTCGTAGTAGGGGGGGCGGCTGAGGCCCAGCCGGTCTAGCTCCTCGTCAATGATGATGGTCTGGTCCATGGTGAGGCCGCCGCCGCCGTACTCCTTGGGCATGGTGGGCCACAGCCAACCCTTCTGCCCTAGGCGGTGCCCCAGCTCCCGCCGCTTGTCCCACTCCTCCCTGGGATGGTCCTCCTCCCGGGGAGAGATGCTGATCCCCTTGGGCACGCTGGTCTCCAGCCAGGCGCGCACCTCCTTGCGGAAGGCCTCCTGCTCGGGCGTATACGAGAGCTCGAACTCCACTGGTGGCTCCTTTCTTTCCCCGACTTTCCATGCTCGCGGCCCTGCCTGCCGCAGGCGGGTGTGGAGGCGGGGCCGTGCTAAGGTTTGCCTATTCTAACGCGCCCAAAGGGGGTAAGCAAGCAGTGTCAGAGCGGAAGTGTTTAATAACCCCGTACTGCAGGCAGCATAGGCGCTCAGCATGCCTCAGGCTTGAGCCTGGGGTGGCAGGTTGATAAACACCCTCGTCAGGGCACACTGGCCCGCTGCACCTCCTCTACGAGGCGTTGCACATAGGCGGCCAGCTTCTCGCCCACCTCCGGATATTTCAGCGCCAGGATGCGGGCGGCCATGAGCCCGGCGTTGCGGCCGCCGCCGATGGCCATGGTCGCCACGGGCACGCCCGGCGGCATCTGCACCATGGAGAGCAGCGAGTCCAGCCCCTTGAGCGAGGGGGTCTCCACGGGTACACCGATGACCGGCAGCAGCGTCTTGGCGGCGATGACGCCCGCCAGGTGGGCGGCGCCGCCAGCTCCGGCGATGATCACCTCCAGACCCCGCTCCTGGGCCGTGGCCGCGTACTCGAAGGCCAGGTCCGGGGTGCGGTGAGCGGATATGACCTTCATCTCCCAGGCCACTCCCAGCTCCTCAAGGATGTCCGCCGCCGGTTTCATAGTCTCAAGGTCTGAGACGCTCCCCATGAGGATGCCCACCAGGGGCCTGGGGCTATCGCTGTCGCCGGGCATGTTGTACCTCTCATGCCATCTTTGAGGGTCAGAGCGCCTCCATGATACACGATCTGCCGCGGCAGAGCCTTCCTCACCGCGAGGCTAGAGCGCCTTGCGCAGCCGCCAGCAGTTCACCCCCTCTGGCGTCCTCCGGTAATCCACGCTGTCCACTGCGGCCCGGGCCAGCGCTAGGCCGTATCCGCCAACAGGAGGGTCCACCGCCTCATGGGCCGGTGGGGCTACCCGTGTTTCGCGAGGAGTGAAAGGCACGCCCCAGTCCGTAAAGTGGGCCTCCACCTGGCCGGAGGATGCCCGGAGCCGGAGCCTGAACCTGCCGGGCGCCGGTTGCTCGGCGTAGGCGTACCTGATGATGTTGGCTGCGATCTCTGCCACCGCAGTGGTAAAGTGCAGCCGCCAGTCTTCGTCCAGGGCCTCCGGAAGGCGCGCGGCCAGGGATAACCAGAAGTGGCCCAGGCAGGCGTGAACCTCGTCCAGGGCCTGGGGGATGGCGGCCACCTCCACGGTCTCTTCCAGGGGCCGAGGGCTCTCAGTACTCAGCCAGGGCCTCTTCCACGCTCTGGTAGGGCTTCAGCATCCCGGTCCAGGGTGGTCAGCTCCAGCACTACCCGGGCCTGCTGACCGGGCCGGGTGATGCGCAAGTCGCCGCCTGCCAGGCGGGCTGCCTTCAGGCTGCCGATGATGGCCCCCAGGCCGGAGCTGTCGATGAAGGAAGTAGCGCCCAGGTCCAGCACCAGCCGGCGGTGGCCCTGAGCTACGGTGCGGGCCAGGAGCTCCTTCACCTCTCCCGCCGAGACGAGGTCGAGCCGGCCCGTCAGCCGCACTACGGCCTTGTGGTCACCCTAGCGGCCCGTTTGCATGTCCACCACGAGGCGGAACAGCTCCCCGGCCTCACTGATGACCTGGTAGGTATGCCCGACGGAGTCCGTGGTGGCCCGCAGCCGGTCGGACATTACGGAGGAGGTGAAGAGCATGGCGGCGAGACCTAGGAGCATCAGGACCGGCCCCAGTAGCACCTGGGCCACGACGGGCCAGTTGTTGATAGTAAGTCTCCGCATCGCCGACATGCGTCCGCCTCTCAGCTCATCTGCCTGCGATGTGGGGTGGCCGCTTCTCATGTTGGTGCCATCTAACTACCCCAGCGGGGCAGTGTCAAGGAAGCCGAGGCCTGGTCCCGCGGCGCGTTTTTCCTTGGCTTCCCCTTGCGGTATAATGCGCGCAAGAGACCGGCCGGGTGGAGGCAGGGACACGGTACGTGCCATCCTGGTAGCGCTTATCCAACGGAGGCGGGCTGCGGGCATCGCCCTCGCGTTGCTGGTCTCCGCGCTGGTGGTGGCCTTCGGCGCAAACACCTGGTACCAGAACACCCTCTACATCTCCACCGAGAACGCCGCCATCACGGGCGCGCTGGTGCAGGTCTCCAGCCCCAACCCGGGGCGGGTGCTGGAGATCGCCAAAGAGGTCGGCGATGTCATCCAGCGAGGCGAGTCGCTGGCCACCATCGACCTGCCCTTCTCCACCAGCCTCCCTTTGGGGGGCGCCCGCACTGCCTACCTGGACGCCCAGGACCGGCTGCTGAAGGTACCTTCTCCTGCCGAGGGGGTGGTGGTAAGCAGGAACACGAACATAGGGGATACCGTTTCCACCAGCCAGGCCCTCTTTACCATCATCGATACCCGAAACCTCTGGGTGGTGGCTAACATCGAGGAGACCAAGATCGCCCTGGTCCACCCGGGCCAGGAGGTGGACGTGTACGTGGATACCCTACAGCAGAACTTTCGGGGCGTGGTGGAGTCCATCACGCCGGCCAGCACCTCCACCTTCTCCCTCCTGCCGGCGCAGAACGCGGCGGGCAACTACACCAAGGTGGTGCAACTGGTGCCGGTGAAGATCGCCGTGCAGTACGGTGATGCTCCCCTGATCGTGGGCACCTCCGCCAGCGTCCGGATCCACCTCCGCTAGACCTGCCCCCATGGCAGCTCAGCAAGGGCCTATGCGGCCACCCCACGACGTGGGCTTCGACTACCGGTGGCTCATCGTCTCCGTCACGACGGTGGGCTCTTTCACGTCCCTCCTGAACCAGACCACGGTGAACATCGGTCTCCCCAAGATCATCGCTACCTTTGGAGTGGACATCCAGGACGGCCAGTGGATCCTCACGGCCTACATGATCGCTCTCTCCGTGGTGATCCCAGTGTCCGGGTTCATGGCGGAGAAGGTGGGGATGAAACGGCTCTACATCGTGACTATGGCCCTGTTCCTGGCGGGGTCCTTCCTGTGCAGCCTGGCCTGGGACCTGCCCTCTCTCGTGCTCTTCCGCATTCTCCAGGGACTGGGGGGCGGGATGGTCCAGCCACTGGGCATGGCCATCGTCTACTCCATCATGACGCCCCTGGAGCGGCCCCGGTTCATGGCCGTGCTGGGGTTGCCCATGCTGGTGGCGCCCCTCCTGGGCCCGACCCTGGGCGGCTACCTGGTGGAGTTCGTGGGCTGGCGCGCCCTCTTCGAGATGAATATCCCCATCGGCCTGGTGGGATTGCTGCTGGCCGGCCTCATCCTGCCCAGGACGCCAGCCCGGGAGCGCGCCCTTCTGGACCGGCCGGGCTTCATCCTCTCCAGCATCGCCTTTCCTGCGCTGCTGCTGGGCTTTACCTTCGGGGCCAGGGATGGCTGGAGCCAGTGGAACGTGGATATCTTCCTGCTGGTGGGCCTGCTCTGCCTGGCGGGCTGGATCATGGTGGAGCTGATCCAGCCGGAGCCGATGCTGGACCTGCGTCTCTTCTCCAATCCCATCTTCAGTCTGGGGCAGGCCCTCCATCTCGTGATCCAACTCTCCCTTTTCGGCACCCAGTTGCTGCTGCCCCTGTTCCTGCAGACCACCCAGGGTCTGGGCGCCTTGCAGGCGGGGCTGATCCTGATGCCCCAGGGCATCGCTTCTTTCCTTTCGATGAATGTCTCCAGCCGGCTGTACAACCACATCGGCCCCCGGCCCATGGTGCTGGCTGGCCTGGCCATCCTGACCTTCACCACCTGGGAGCTGAGCCACCTGAGCCTGGGCACCTCTAGCGCCACCATCACACTGTTGGCCATGGCCCGGGGACTGTGCATGGGTCTGAGCATGATGCCCATCACCACGGCGGCCTTCAACACCGTGCCCACGGAGAAGATGGCCCGGGCCACCGCGCTCTCCAGCAGCCTGATGCGGGTCTTCAGCTCCTTCAGCACCGCCTTCATCAGCACTGTGCTCCACGGACGCAGCGTGTTTCACTACCGTACCGTGGCAGCAACCCTGTCTCCCAACAGGCCTGCGGTGCTGGCCCTCACCAGCCGCCTGGTCCCTCAGCTCGTGGCCCGGGGGATCACCAGCGCCCCCGCGCAGCAGCGCGCCACCACCAGGGTGCTGAGCGCCTACGCCAGCCAGACGGCCATGGTCATGGCCTTCAACGACACCTTCCTGATACTCACGCTCTTCTCGGTGGCCGCGGCCCTCTTGGCCCTCTTTATCAGCGATCCGGCCGTCGAGGAGGCCAAGCGCCAGCAGCAGCAGGATTAGCCGCCGCATTGACATTCGAAAAAGATAGGGTTACAGTGCGCCCAACTACGTGAAGGGAGGGCGTGTCCCATGAGTCTTCGTGGTAAAGCCGCCATCGTGGGCTTCTGCGAAGTCCCCACTCTGCGGCACTACGGCAACCGGAGTACCCTGGGCGTGATGGCGGAGGTGGCCCGCGGGGCCATTCGCGATGCGGGGCTCCGCAAAGAGGACATCGACGGGCTGATGAACGCTGAGCCCATTAACTCACTCAGCGTGTCGGAGGCGCTGGGCATCAAGCCAAAGTTCACCAGCACCATGACCACTCACGGCGCCAGCGGAACCACCTCCATCACCCTGGCCGCGGCAGCCATCGAAGCGGGGCTGGCCAACTACATCCTCTGTGTCTTTGCCGAGTCCCGGCCGCCCAGCACCTCCCGGCTGGCAGGAGCGACCAACCCCCGCGGTGGCGGCGGCCCGGCCAGCGTCGCCTCGGAGTGGGAGGCCCCCTTCGGACCGGTGGTGGCGGCTAACGGTGGCTACGGCCTCATTAAGCAGCGCCACATGTTCCAGTTCGGCACCACCCAGGAGCAGTTCGCCAAGTGCGCCGTGGACGAGCGCTTTAACGCCCTGCTCAACGAGAACGCCCTCTGGAAGGGACAGCCCATCACCATCGAGGACGTGCTCAACTCCCGCTACACCAACGACCCCCTCCACCTCCTGGAGTGCGTCATGCCCGTCTCCGGCGGCGCGGCCTGCATCGTCACCTCGGCTGAGCGGGCCAGGGCGCTGCCCAATAAGCCCGTCTACATCCTGGGCGTGGGCGGCCCCGCCACTACCCACGACACCATCTTCCAGGAAGACGATGTCCCCACCAGCCCGGTAGTGCTCTCGGCGCCCGTCGCACTCCAGATGTCCGGCTACAACGTGCGGGACATGCAGTTCGCCGAGTTCTACGACTGCTACACCATCCTGGTGATGATGTGCCTGGAGGACGCCGGCATCTGCCCCAAGGG
>JACPQN010000145.1 GCA_016190485.1 Chloroflexota bacterium | reverse complement strand
GAGGCGAAGCCGACGTGGCAATCCGGGGGAGGGAAGCCGTCCTCCTCGCAGGGGATCGTTATCCCCTCCCAGATTGCCACGGCCCTCGTTCCTCGGGCCTCGCAATGACATCTGTACCGAACTTCGGAAACGGGACACTAGCGCAGCGCCACGGGCTGCGGGCTGGTCCGCATCAGCGTCACGCTGGTTGCCAGGTTGATGGCCAGCGCCACGATGATGAGCGGTACGCTGTACTGGATGACAAAGGCCGCCGCGTGCAGGATGCCCGGCCAGTAGACCAGCCGCATGAGCAGCGGGACGCAGCAGGCCAGCAGCGTGACCATGCCGACGCCGCTGCCGATCACGCCCAGAGCGAAGGTCCCCGCCCGCAACGAACCTGCGGCGTAGGCGTGGCTCGCGACGCCAGCGATGATCCCAAACCCGATAGCAACGGCCAGGATAGAGAGGCTGTCCGGGCGCAGGTGCGCCAGCGTGTGAGGAAACCCCTCCAGCGCCGTCATGACGTTGAAGTAAACGCCGAACAGGCCCACCGCGCCCAGCGTGCCCACTGCAGCGGGCTCCCAGCGCCAGGGGGCCGTCGCCTCCGCCGACGCGAGCACAACGTGAGCCACCGGCTGCGGCGCCGGCTGCTGGCGCAGCGCCTCTTCCCAGGCCAGCATCACCAGGGCCATGGGTAGCAGCATGAGCACGATCATGGCCAGAAAGAACCCGCCGCCGGTCATGCCGAAGAGCAGCAGCACCGCCAGCATCATACTCACCGCAAGGCCGGCAAGCACCCCCGCCGTTTCTCTGGTGTCAGATAACATCGTGCACCTCCTTGGCAACCCCCCGTCTCCACTCCCCTCTGTGCCCTCAGCGTAGGCGGGAGGCGATGCTGGCGCATCCTAGAAACAGGTGAGCGCTGGTGGCTGGCACATGACTTTTCCTCACCTCGTGCCGGCCAAGGGAGGTTAGTCCGGTTGGGGCCGTATCAGTCCCAGCCGGACGGCGTACTGCATCAGTTGGGCACGGTTGTGCAGGTTCAGCTTCTCCATGATGTGGAGCCGGTGGGTCTGCACCGTGTTGATGCTGACCACCAGGCGCTCGGCGATCTGATGGTTGGTCAGACCCTGGCCAATGAGCCTCAGGATCTCCCGCTCTCGATGGGTCAGCGTCTCGAAGGACTTGCGTTCCTCACCCAGGGACACCCGGTGTAGGTAGTCCTCCACCAGGCGTTTGGTGACGGAGGGGGATAGGTAAACGCCGCCACTGTGGACAATGCGCAGGGCCGCGATGAGGTCGCCGCCCACGGCGTCCTTTACCACATAGCCGGAAGCGCCCGCCTCCAGCGCGCCGAAGAAGTAGCTGTCGGTATCGTGAACCGTGAGGAAGAGGACGGGGACGCCTAGGCGGGCCCGAAGCCTGCGGGCCGCCTCCAGCCCGTCCATCCTGGGCATGGAGATGTCCATGAGCACCAGCTCCGGCCTCAGCGCCTCGGCTTGCTCCAGGGCTTCCAGGCCGTCGGCTGCCTCACCCACCACGGTGAACTCGCCGGTCTGCTCCAGGAGCAGCCGGAGGCCCTCTCGAAAGAGCGCTTGGTCGTCGGCGATCAGCAGCCTAATGGGGGGCACGGATGTCCTCCCCGGTGGGGATGCGCGCCTCCACCCTGGTACCCTGTCCCGGTTGGGAGTGGATCGCCAGCGAGCCGCCGGCCAGCGCCGCCCGCTCCCGCATTCCCATCAGTCCCAGTGCCTGGCCCGAGGCGCCGCCTCGCTCGATGGCGGGATCGAAACCGCGGCCGTCATCCTCCACCGTGGCCACCATGGCTGGCCCGGTGAAGTCCAGGGTCACGGCGATCCGCCGGGGCTGGGCGTGCCTGGCCGCGTTGTTCACCGCCTCCTGGACGATGCGAAAGAGGGTCGTCTCCAGAGCGGGGGACAGGCGTCGCTCCTGGCCGAGGGCTGTGACGGCGTGCTCGATGCCGCTGCTGGCCAGCCGCGTCTCCACGTACCAGCGCACCGCCGGCACCAGGCCCAGCTCATCCAGGCCGCTGGGACGCAGGTCCAGCAGCAGGCGCCGCACCTCCTGGAGCGCCATGCGCGCCTGGGCCTTGACCCGTTGCACCAGGTCTCGGCGGCCTTGTGGGAGCGCGGCGTCGGCCTCCAGGGTCTCCAGAGCAACCACCAGGGTGGCCAGGTCCTGGGCGGCGCCGTCGTGCAGCTCCCGGCCGATGCGCTTGCGCTCCTCCTCCTGGGCCGTGATGATCTCTTCCAGGAGCCGCCGCACGGCCTCCGTCCGCTCTCTCACCTGTCGCTCCAGGTCCTCCTCCCACCGCAGCCGGTCCTGGAAGGCTTCCCGCAGCCGTGCCCGCATCTCTTCGAAGCTTCGGGCCAGCACTCCCAGCTCATCCTGCGAGGCCGGGCGCTGCACCGGCGGGTCGAAGGAACCGGCGGCCATGGTCCTGGCCGCCTCGGTCAACTCCTCCAGGGGGCGCGTGATATGGCGGGCATACCACCAGGCGCCCAGGGAGACCAGCACCATCGCGGTGGACCCCACGAAGACGCCGATGCGCTGGAGCTGGCGAGGGACCAGGAGGGCCACGTCTTCTCGCTCCTCGACGAAGACGCCACCGGGCAGCCGCTGGAAGGGGGCGTAGACCACCAGGTGCGCCTGGCCTCCCGGCGGTTCGTGGACCTGCGCCCCTTCCACGCCGCTCTGGAGAAAGGACGCCAGCAGCTCCAGGTGGCCCGCGGCGGTGGTAGCGGCGTCGCTGGAACCGGAGCTGCGGAGCACCCGCCCCGCATGATCCACGATTTCTACATACAGGTCGGCGCCGTCCTGGGGGAGCGGCACCAACTCCACCCCCATATGCGCGAAATGAAGGGTACCCGCCAGCGCGCCGGCCAAGGCGCCCCGGGGCCCCCGCAGCGGCGCTGCAGCCAGGGCGATGGGAGGATGCGCCGCCGCCAGTTCCGCCGGGCTGAGGCCGGGCCGGCCGATCTCCAGGGCTGTCTTCCAGGCCCGGGAGACCCGCAGCGCGCCCACATCTTCGGCCGGGCCCCAGCTCCAGACCATCGCTCCCTGGGGGTCCAGGACTCCCATGGCCTCGTAGGTGCCGGAGACGTGCACCAGGCGCGCCAGGCCCGGCTGCTCCGCACGGGGACGGTCGCCGGATTCCTCGAGCTGTACCTCGCCGGCCAGGGCCTCCAGTTGGTGGAGCGCCTGGCCCAGGAGGTCATCAACCGCCCGGGCCGTGGTGCGGGCCATGACCAGCCGCTCGTGCTGCACCGCCTCGGTGCTGATGCGGATGGCCCAGGCCATGAGCACCGCAAAGACCAAAAGGAGGGTAAGCAGGCCCAGGGCCACCCCCGTGGCAACGCGAAAGCGCAGACGCCGACGGGGCGGTACCTGGCGCACCGCCTCCCTCCTTTAGTCGGGACGGCTATGGGGCCGCGATCCCCCACCCGCTATGCCACGGCGAAGGCCACCTGCCGGCCGGCCAGGGGGCACCGGCATGCCGCGGCACGCACGCCTTGCCCCGCAGGCGCCTGGGGCGTCAGCAGCGGCGCGATGGCCTCCATGGCGGCCCGGCAGAGCGCGGGCGAGACACTCCCCCGGGCGTCGATGGCCCAGGAGCCGCCCGCTCGGTAGCCCCAGGCGCAGTTGCCCACCACGCCGATGGCCCGCACCGCGGCGGATGCCACGGGCGCCTGGGCCGTGCGGCTGCGGAGGGCCAGGTCGGGCAGCACCCGCTGCGCCAGGGCGGGGCTCTGCTCCAGCGCAACCACGCCCGCGCCCACGCTCGCCATGAACAAACTGATGGCGGCCAGATGGTAAAGACCCAGGGACACGTGCGCCCCCGCGACGATGACCCCCGCAAGGAGCACCGCCAGGAACAGCGTGTTGCCTACCTTCGCGAAACTCACGGCTTCCCCCTTTCCGAGCCACCCCCCGGGCGCGCCGAGCGTCCCGGAGCTAGGGTGTTACCTTAAACACAAAGCGCAGCGCGGGGATCTTGAAAGTCGTCCTCACGCCTCCTATGGGACGATAGTAATTGCCAGGCGGAAGGCAGGAAGGCGATACCCTAATGACAAGCCAGGAGCGTCCTGCATGAAGCTAAGGATAGGCATCTGATACGACCAGGGGGGTTTCCCTTGCCCTTGGTAGATCATTGGGTAGAGGTCAATGAGGTGGGTCCCGGGGCTACCGGTGGCCGTGAGGATCAGGGTCGCGTCGCCTTGGCTGTTGAAGCCACAGGCGTAGCCAATATACCCGTTATCGTAGGTCACCGCAAAACCGTTGTCTAGCTCTGTCCAGCCGACGCCCTTGACCTGCACTGTGAACGTCTCACCGGCTTTGACGCGGGCCGGTGAGACGGAAACCAAGCTCCGCTCGACGAAGTAGGGCGCTTCGCCCAGCACCTGCTCCCCTTGCACAAGCTTCACCGCATGCCATCCGCCAAGGTCATCCGGCACCTGGAAGGTATGCTTAAGCGAGCCATCCCGTTCTGTCTGGGCCTTCCCCAAGGGTATTTGCTTGAGCGACCAGCCGCTGGGACTGACCCTGTTACCGACGGCCGTAACCCACGTGAGCTCCACCGTCGTGTTTGGGGATAAGCCCGTCGCCTGGAAGGTCGTCGTGGACAATATCGGTCCCCTTCCAGGCGCGAGAGCGGCTGACAAGCCAGGCTTCAGGGAGACAGCCTCTAGGGTGGTCCTGGCAGCAGCAGTACCATCCGTGGCGAGGTTCTCAGCGGGCCAGTCCAAACTAGCAGCAGGCGGGCCGCCATCCTCGGTCACAGTGAACTCAAACCGGAAGTTCGGTATGTGGGCAACCGGCGATTGCTCATAGTTCAGGTAGGGGACCGCTGCGCTGGCGTGGCCTACCTCGATGACATGCCTTCCCGCGGGCCCCGCTGCCCTGATCTGGCCTGCCGTCGTCCCTCTGGTCGTGACGGCGGAAATGAAACCGGTGTAGGCGTTATCCCAACGCACGCCGAGCGTTCCCTCGTAGGGCTTCCACCCGAGACCGTCTACCTTGATCGTAATGGGGGTACCCACGGGCCCCGTAAGGGGGCTGATGGTGACATTGCGGACGATGCGGAAGCCGGCCTTCGCCACGTCCTGGCCGTCTAGCACCGCGTAAATGTCGTGAATCTCGCCATAGTCTTCAGGGGCGGTGAAGGTGGCCGAGACTCGGCCCTGGGCATCGGCGCTGGCTCGGCCGAAGGGCACCCGCTTTGGCTCGTACTTGCGATCGAAGAACTGCACCGTTTCTGCGGTAGGCTTCATTACATAGCTACCGTCCCAGGTTACCCAGACGAACTCTACCTCCCGGCCAGCCGGCAGCCCCTCCCCAGCTATGGTGAACTGGGTACCCACGTTCCCTTTCTCGGGGCTAGTCTTTAACAACCTGAGCGGGGGGGCGGACGCCCCGGTTGCCCCCGCGGATGGGCTAACCGCGGGAGGCGGCGCTGCGGCTTCCGGCGCGGGCGCGGCTGCCGGCGCAGGCGCACCTGGGCCGCTGCACGCGGCAATTGAGACCGCCCACAACGCCACTGCGGACAGCCCCAAACCCGCGCCCAGCCAGCTATGGCCAGTCTTTTTCTTCATTGATCTCTCCTCCTTATCTCGAGGCCCGTCGGAAAAATCCCCACGTTGGCAGGACCGCCCGCCTTGCAAGCATTCTTCCGACGGCTCCCTGCGTGCAATGGTTTTCTCAGTCGATGATGGTCAGGCGGTTAGAGATGTTCCTTTCAGGCATGTGCGCCCCCCAGGCCTTGAAGGTGGCCCGCTTATCCGTGGCGCTGGTGACCGTCACCTCGAAGTCCAGGACTCCGAGGGGGTAGTCCGGGGGAATATCCCAGGCGGCGCTCCAGAACCACGGGGCGTCCTCGGTTGCGCCGTGACGCCCGTACCGGAAGTTAACGTTCTCTCCGTGGGGGAGCTTCACCATCGCCTCCTTGACGTCGGCCGTTTGTAGCTCTTTGCCGGTTGCTGCGTCGAAGGCCTCCATGAGCCAGACGACGTGCATGCCCCGCTTGAAGACGGTGCTCAAGACGCAATACTTGTCGGCGTCTACGTTGTACCTGCTCTCGCCCGGTCCCGCGGTGACGGTGTTCACATCCAGGAACAGGGCTTTTACTTCCGCAGCCGGGAGTGGGGGTGGAGGTGGAGCCACGAAACCCGGCGGCGTGGGCGTGGGCGTGGCCCGGGGCGGCGCGTTGGGGATCGCCCCTACGATCGGCGGCGCAGGCTTTGGCGCTGACGCTTCTTTTGTCAACTGCTGCTGGAGGTCCCCCACCTTCTGCTCCTGGGCGGCCAGTTGCTGCTTTACGGCGTCGTACTCGCTTTGAGAAACCCCTCCGGCGCAGGCAATGGCTAACGTGAGCATAGCGCCCACAAGACCAACCAACGCAAGCGGGGCTCCCTTCCGAATGATCCACTGTAGCATGCTGTACCTCCCTAGCCACGACAGCTACGATTCACATAGCATACCATCCTGAAGCGCCTTTCTCTCTGCTGCCAAGTCCCTCCCTTCTCCTTTTCTCGCTAAGAGACCCCGCTTGACTCCTGCCGGAATGTGAACGCTGAGCCCTGGAACAAGCCCCAGATGCACTGGACCGCTCTGCTCCTCCCTCCTTCTTCACCGCCCCTGCTGGGCTCGCAAGAAGGTCCGCAGCACCGTCTTCTGCTCTGCGGTGAGGCCGGCGCACTTCGCCATCTCATCCAGCGCGAAGAGGACCTGCACGTCTCTGGGGTCGAGCGGAGGGTCGAGGGTGGCGTGGCAGTTCATGCACTTGATTTTCAAGATCCCCGGGCCGTCCAACGCTGGCAAGGCTGGTCTTGAGGTGGCGCTGGGAGCAGCCTTGGCACGGCCAAGGACAAATTTGGCGATCTGCGCCAGGTCGTCATCCGCCAGGATGAAACGATTGTAGGCGGGCATCGTGCACGTGCCACCCCGGACCAGTTGGACAATATCTGCCTCGGTCTTAAAATCTCGCCTGAACTCCGCGCTGAGAAGGTCTGCCCCTCGGCCCTCTCTCCCTCCTGGGTGGCAGGAGTCGCAGGAGCGCCCGAAGAGCACCTGGCCCCGGTTCTCTGTGGTGAGCACCAGGCCCGGCCGGAGCCGGGGCACCCCTGCCTCCGGGCCCGTAGCCGGCTCGTTGATAAGGGCAAAGCCGGACGGGGAGGGACCGAGCCAGCCCGATAGCCACCCCACCACAAGTACACCCAGGACTCCTGCCGCCAGTATCGTGAGTTGGCCCCGCCGATGCGCCGCCTCAAGGTTATTGCCGGGACCGGTGGAAGGGGCTGTTGCGCTGCTCATGGCGTCACCGTCTCTTCTAGCGTCAAGAGATATTGCGTGACATACTCCACCTCCTCGTGGCTGAGGGGCGGGATCAAGGGCTTCATTTCAGCATCGGGGTTACGCGCCTTCGGGTTCTCCATGTAGCCGTGGATATCCGCCGCGGTCAGCCGGCTGGCGATGCCGTCCAGAGGGGGACCCTTCTTCTCATCCCCCTCACCCTTGATGACGTGGCAGGAGCGGCACCCCTGCTGCTGGATGATCTGGCGGCCCCGGAGCTGCTGGGAGGTGAGCACCACGCCCCCCTCCTCCACCTTGGTGGGCGGCGTGGCTTGGTAGGCCACCACCGTCAGCCCCGTGCTGGCCACCAGCAGCGCCACCGTCAAGGCCATGCCCACGGGCCGCTTCAAGGGCCGGCGCTCCTCTCCGTGGGAAAGCCAGGGCACCAGGACCAGCAGGGCCACCAGCAGGGCGGGAATAGCCACCACACCCACCCACTCTAGCGCGCCCGGAAAGTACTTCAGCAGCTCGAAGAGGGCCATGAAGTACCACTCCGGCCGGGGGATGTAGGAGGTGTCGGTGGGGTCGGCTCGCTCATCCAGGGGTACCCCTGCAAAGACAATCAGCAGTACCAGGAGCAGAAAGATGACCAGCGCCACCCGCAGGTCCTCCAGGATGACGTCGGGCCAGAAGCGGGGCCCCGCCGCCTTGAACGCGGCGTAGCGGGGGTGATAGGTGTCCCGGCTGGGTGGCTCCGGGGGCGCCCCCGGCACCGGCGACAGCTCCACGTGCCACTCCCCCGGCGTCACGCTGACGCCATGGAAGATGATCAGCACCACGTGCAGCGCTGCCAGGCCAGCGATGGCGGTAGGAAAGAGGAGGGTGTGCATGGCATAGAACCGGGCCAGGGTCACCGCTCCCACCTCGGCCCCACCCCGGATCAGCTTGACCAGCGACGGCCCTACCACCGGCACGGTGCCGGCCATGTTGGTGCCCACTGAGGTGGCCCAGTAGGCCTTCTGGTCCCAGGGCAGCAGGTACCCGGTGAAGCCGAAGCCCAGGGTGATGAGGAGCAGCACCACACCCACCAGCCATACCATCTCCCGGGGATAGCGGTGGGCCGCCAGCACAAAGACGGAGACCAGGTGGAGCAGCACCACGGCCACCATGGCCGTTGCGCCCCAGTGGTGCAGGCCCCGGATGAACCAGCCGAAGGGCACCTCCGCCGTGATGAAACGGATGCTCTCGTAGGCCCGCTCCGGCGTCGGCGAGTAGTTCATGGCCAGCAGGATCCCCGTGACGGTCTGCAGCGCCAGCAGAAACAGAGCGGCCGCGCCTAAGCTGTACCACCAGTGCACCCCGTAGGGGATCTGCCGCAGGAACACCGCCTGGAAGAAGCGCCCGTGGCCAACCCGCTCCTCCAGCCACTGCGCCGGTCGTGCTAGCATTCTCTGACTCGCCTTCTAGTGTGGTGTCCCCGAAGAACGACCCGAATGTCATTGCGAGAAGCCAGAGGCGACGAAGCAATCCGGGCGGGGGCATGGCCGGCTTCCCACCCCCAGATTGCCACGCCCTCCTTCGTCG
>JACPQN010000143.1 GCA_016190485.1 Chloroflexota bacterium | reverse complement strand
GAGGCGAAGCCGACGTGGCAATCCGGGGGAGGGAAGCCGTCCTCCTCGCAGGGGATCGTTATCCCCTCCCAGATTGCCACGGCCCTCGTTCCTCGGGCCTCGCAATGACATCTGTACCGAACTTCGGAAACGGGACACTAGGAGGCCTGGAGCGCCTTAAGGACAGCGGCATCCAGTTGCTCCTCTTCGTACTCTTCCTGGGCTTCGAGCACCTCGTGGGACGCCCGGATCACCAGCAGGGGCACCGGCGACGACTGGAGCAGCCGGTCGGCTACACTGCCAAACACCCAGCGTGCCGCTCGGCCCAGCCCATGGCTGGTCAGGGCGATGAGGTCGGCGTTGTGGTGCGTCGCCCAGTCCACGATGCTGTCTGCCACCGGGCCCGTCACCACCACCTTCTGGGTCCTGAGCCCTCCCTGTTCCAGGTCTCCGCCCGCCCGGTCCAGATAGCGCTGGGCGCTCCGTTCCAGCTCCTGTGAGAGGAGCTTCGCTGGCCCAGGCGGAAGCACATATCGTCCCTGGATCAAGCCGCCGGGTTGGATCACCCGCAGGAGCACCACCTCCGCTCCTAGCGCCTTGGCGATCTCCACCACGTGCGGCAGCGCGGCCTCTGCGATCTTGGACCCGTCCAGTGGCACCACAATCCGTTTGTACAACTTTTCCAGTCCTCCTTACTCATGGTCTGCCAAACTCCCACCCACGGAGGAAGCGGCAGTCCCGCACAGCGTGTCTGTTTTACCACACTTAAGGGTAAAGGGGAAGGCGTGAGGAATGCGTGAAGGCCCTGGAGCAGGCATGAGGAAAGTGTGAGGAATGGGCCGTGATCTTCACAAATTCCTCACAAGCCAGGGGGTTCTCTCATACTTTTCTCACGGCGCGGGCCGTAGCATGAGCATGGCAGGGGAAGCTGCCCGATGAGCAGCCTGACCACGTTGGGCGGCCCCGGTTTATGCCGTCCGTCGTCGGGGACTCTGGCTGATGTACACAAGGAGGCCTCCAGTGACACAGCTCGTCACCCTTCCACAAGCCAAAGAGATCGTCATCCGCCCTGGGAAAACGGTGACCATCCGGCCCCTGGCCAAAGAGGACGCGTCTGGCCTCCTGGAGCTGTTCCGGCGGGTGCCGGGCTACGACCGCTTCTACCTGAAGGACGATGTCACCTCGAAGGAGGTGATAGTCGGATGGTGCTCCCACATTGATCTGCTGCGGGTGATACCCTACGTGGCCGAGACAGATGGGGAGATCATCGGAGAAGCTACGTTGCACCGCCGGCGCCTTCCCGCCCGGCGGCACGTGGGAGAGATCCGCGTGGTGGTAGACCCCCGTTACCGCGGGCGCGGCCTGGGCAGCCACCTGATCTACCATCTGCTGGAGATCGCCTACGCCCAGCAGATGGAGCGTGTGCTGCTGGAGCTGGTGTCCGAGCACGAGGAGCCAGCCCTGCGGGTTGCCCGGGAGATCGGCTTCAAGCCGGCCGCGGTGCTGCGGGACCACGTGCGGGATATGTCGGGCCTCTCCCACGATCTTGTGGTCATGGAGCTGGACCTCAAGTCCTGGTACGACGTGGACCGGGCCAGCAACTTCTAGCCATGGCGCAAGGATACCGCTGGCCCCTGGCGGCCGGACTCACAGGCATGGGGATGATGTCCATGCTGTACCTGGGCATCGTCTCCCTGGCCCAGTCCTTCGACCATGCCGTTGCGCTCTTCTGGGAGGACAAGGCGCTGGTGATCCCCATTCTCCTGGGGTTCGGCGTCCAGGTGGGACTCTACACGCTGCTGCGGCGCTGTTCCCTCCTGGCGCGCCACGTCCCGGCGGGTGGGGCAACGACGGCGGCGGGTGGCGGCGTGTCCACGGTGGCCATGGTAGCCTGCTGCGCCCATCACGTGGCCGACGTGATGCCACTGCTGGGCCTGACAGCCGCCGCGACACTCCTGGCCAACTGGAAGGTGCCCTTTATGGTGGTAGGTCTGGCCACCAACCTGGTGGGCATCGTCTATATGGGGCGGACGCTCGTGCGGGCCCGCTCACTGAGTGACCACCCACGCCCTGTTCTGGCGGAGCCGACACCGTGAGGAACCTGTCTCGCCTGAGCGCCCTGGCGTTGGCCCTGGGCGCGGGCCTCTTGCTGGCGGCCTGCGGGGGCGCATCGGAGCCCCCTGCGGCGCCCGGCGCCCAGGGAGACCTCTCTCGCACCGACAACCAGGGCGCCGTGACCGTGAAAGTGACGCCGCTGAACCTTGCCACTCCTTCAGCCACGTTGGATTTCGAGGTGGTGCTGGACACCCACTCCGGGGAGCTTACCATGGACCTGAAGCGGCTGGCCCTGCTCCGAACCGACATGGGAGAGGAGGTCCGGGCCGTGGCCTGGCCGGTGGGGAGTGGTCATCATTACAGCGGCGCCCTCTCCTTTCCGGCCAGGACTCCCTCCGGCAAGCCCCTTCTGGAAGGGGGGAACACCCTGACCCTCGTGATCAACGACATCGGGGGTACCTGAAAGCTCTTCACGTGGAGCCTGTAGGTTGCGATCGATAGGAGACGTATCGTGAACCGGTGGTGGCTGCTGCCCCTGGCAGCGGTGGGCGCCGGGTTGTTCGCCAGAGGTCTGCGGCGGGCAGAATTGCACCAGACGCTGGAGAACCTCCGGGCCTTCGACATGCCCAGCGCCTGGCTCTACGACGCCATCTTCGGCGCCCGGGCGGAAGGCGCGTACCGGCAGATCGCGTCGGAGCTGGCTGCCGTCTGCCCGGAGGGAGCGCTGCTGGAGGTGGGCTGCGGCCCAGGACGCCTGGCCGTGCACCTGGCCCACCTGGCGCCCAGGCTGGCCATTACGGGGGCCGACCTCTCCACCGGCATGGTGGAGCGGGCCAGCCAGCGCGCGGCCCGGGCCGGCGTGGCGCAGCGGGTGCGCTTCCAGATAGCAGATGCTGCCGAGCTGCCCTACCCGGACCGGCATTTCGACCTGGTGGCCAGCACCTTCACGTTCCATCACTTCGCTCGCCCGGCCAGGGCGCTGGGAGAGATCCACCGGGTCCTCAAGCCCGGCGCCGAGGCCTGGCTGTACGACGTGCCGGACTGGCTGGTGCACACGATGCACCAGGCCCGGCTGAGCGAGCACGCTCCGGAGAGTCCCTTCAGGGGCGTGGACATCCAATGGGTCCTCTGGCGAGGGCTGGCGCCACTTTATCTGCGGTTCCGCCTACGGCGCACACAACCATAGGTCTGGGCCTGGCCAGGACTGATCGGTTCAGGCTGCCCGATGGAGGGAGGCGAGCCACCGGTATGAGCCCGATACTGCAACCCCTGGGGGCATCCATGGACGCTAAGACCTGGCTCACACAGTGGCTCAACCCCCGGGTCGGCGGTGACAGTATGCTCCTGCGGGCACTGGACGATCCTCCGGCCGCAGACAGCGCCGCGCCCAGGGCGGCCCCGCGCCCCGGCCCGGTGTCGGTAGACGAGCTGGCCGAGGCCACTACCATGTACCTGGACGAGATCGGCAAGGTGAAGCTCCTGAGCCTGGAGGACGAGCGGGAGCTGGGCAGCCGGGTGGAGTTGGTCCGCTACCTGGATGCACTGGAGCAGGAGCTCAGAGATCGGGGCGGGCTCACCCTATCTCGGCTAGCGCTGGAGGTGTTCCGGCGCATCATGCGCACGCTGCCGGCAGTGGACGGCGTGTGGAATGCTCCGATTCCCGACACCGGCCTACTGGACGAAGGCGCAGAGCGCCTGTTCTTGCTCATGGAGCCGGCGCTGCGGGAGCGGATGGACGGCCCCCTGGCCCTGGAGATGGTGGAGCGTACCGCCCGCAGCTTGGGCATCACACTGACTCAGGCCGAGGAGCAGGTGCGCGCCCTCTCCCTCTGCTCCCGCATGCTCCCCTGGCCCATGCTTCAGTGCCTGTGGGAGCAGGCTCCCTCCGCCCAGGCGGCGGAGGCCCTGCCCGAGCACGCCATCTACTGCGTCTCCGGCAACGCCGACGAGCTGCTCCTGGTCCATCTCCGGGGCGTTCGGGCTGCCGCGGCCAGCGCGCACAGCCGGCTAATCGAAGCCAACCTGCGGTTGGTGGTAAGCGTGGCCCGCCGTTATCTGCATCGCGGCCTGCCCCTGCTGGACCTGGTCCAAGAGGGTAATCTGGGCCTGATGCAAGCCGTAAACCACTTTGACCACCGCAGGGGGTTCAAGTTCAGCACCTACGCCACCTGGTGGATTCGCCAGGCCGTCAGCCGGGGTGTGGTGGGGCGTGCTCGGGCCATCCGACTGCCGATCCACGTGGCCGATGGCGTGTACGAGCTGGCCCAGGTGCGGGCAAAACTCACCACCGAGCTGGGCCGGGAGCCTTCTGCCTTGGAGCTGGCAGAGGCGCTCCACGTCAGCGTGCGGGAAGTGCACGCCCGGGAGGACTATGCCCTGGACGTCATCTCCCTGGAGACCCCAGTGGGCGAGGAGGAGTCTACCCTGAAGGAGTTTATCGAGGACGTGGGCTCACCCTCTCCCCTGGACCTCATCACGGCGCAGGAGGCCCGCGAGGAGGCCCGCCGGGGATTGAGTATCCTGACGCCCCGGGAGCGGGGGATCCTGGAGCTGCGCTTCGGCTTCGCCGAGAACCGCCCCCGTACCCTGGAGGAGATCGGCAGGGAGTTCGGGATCACCAGGGAGCGAGTGCGTCAGATCGAACGGGAGGCCATCCAGAAGCTGCGACAGAGCGGCTTTCTCCGGCCCCGGGTGGAGTAAGCCGCTGCAGGGCTACCGGGGACTACCAGGCTGCTGATCTGATAAGGTAGTTTCCGCGAGCGGTCGTTCAGCAACCTGCCTCGAAAATCCCCTCTCCCTTGAGGGGAGAGGGCTAGCCTGCCTGCCGCAGGCAGGGGTGAGGGTGACCACTTTCGAGATCTTCATACCCGGTTGTGGCGATGTGCCTGGACCGGGAGTTTGACGTAGCCTGCCAGGGAGTGGCAATCTACGCCTGTCACGCCAGAGGGTTCGTCCAGGATGTGCCCTGGCTGGACGAGCTGGGGGGCGTGGGCGCTTTCCTGCGCTATCCTCTGGTTTAGAGTCGGCCTGGGAGCGTGGGAAAGTGCTCTGACACACCGCAGGCTGATGGTATTGCAATTGATACTAGGCCGCAAGGCCTACATAACGGAGCAGGTTGGTCTCTTCACCCAGGCTTTCCAACAATGCCAGGATGCGAGCCTTGAACAGATTGAAATCGTCGCAGTAAGGATGGG
>JACPQN010000141.1 GCA_016190485.1 Chloroflexota bacterium | reverse complement strand
GAACCATGAGCGGCCCACCCTTCGACAAGCTCAGGGTGAGCGGGATTGGGCTGGGCTTTGTGACGCTGATTTAGGATACTAGGTACTAGCATAGCTGGCCTTACACTGATTCGGAAATTGAGTAGACCACGTAACGTTGAGCACAAAAACAAGGACGGTTGCAGAGAGCTTTCGCCGTTCAGCATACAGCCAAAGGATCAGAGGATCTCTCAGTGCCACATTGCAGTATTGCAGAAGCCGACTCATTACTTACATGCCAACCCTGATCCACCGTCAATCTAACAAGGCTTAGGAGCGCAACATGCAGGTGGGAGATTACGTCCTCCAATATCTCGCCGATCTGGGGGTGAAGAAGGTATTCCTAGTATATGGTTCCGCCATCGGCGATATTGTCGACGCGTTCACGCGCACAGCTCGTCTTGAGTATGTGTGCGTGATGCATGAACAGGCCGGAGCCTTTGCAGCGGAGACTCTGACCAAGGTCGACGGCAGCATAGGAGTATGCCTCGTCACCAGCGGCCCCGGTGGCACCAATCTCGTGACGGGAATAGCTAACGCCTGGTATGACTCCATCCCCAACATCTACCTCACTGGTCAGGTGCAGCGGATGCTGATCCGTAAGGATCCAGCAATCCGGCAGCTAGGCTTTCAGGAAAACGACATCGTGAGTATGGTGAAGCCTATTACGAAGTTCGCCGCCACAGTTATGGACCCTAAACAGATCAAGTGGGTGTTGGACAAAGCGGTGTACGAGGCCACGCATGGTCGGCCCGGTCCTGTGCTCATTGATCTGCCCGCAGACCTACAGAAAGAAGATGTGGACCCGAGCTCTTTGGTGGGGTACGTCGGCGACGATCCCATGCCCGAGTATCTTCAGGGTCTCGATCAAGTGATAGACACCTACTTGGATAGGCTGAACCAGGCAGAACGGCCTGTGCTGCTCGGTGGAGGGGGTATCCATCTCAGTGGTGCAGTTGAGGCAGCCCAAGAGGTGGGCAGGGTGCTTAAGATTCCGTGCATTCCAACTTGGAACGCGCTCGATATTTTTTCCTCAGACTATCCCTTTTACCGGGGACGCGTCGGCACATACGGCGGGCCAGGACGTAATTTTGCAGTGCAGAACGCCGATCTGCTTCTTACCCTCGGTTGTCGTATCTCTGGACGCATCACCGGGGGTGTCCCGCACACCTTTGCCCGAGCCGCCTACAAGGTCATAGTCGATGTGGACAAGGCGAACCTTACCCCAGATTTCCAAGAGGTCAAGGGCGACGTAAACATCTACTGTGACGCCAAAGTGTTTGCGAAGCGTCTTATTGAGCGTGCCAAAGCCCGCAAACTCAAGGACTTTGGGCCGTGGTTAGACAGAACCTTGGAGTGGCGGGACACGTATGATGCTACTCGCATGGAATCGGCAGAGACCTCCGGTATAGTTAATCCCTATACGTTCATGCGTGTCCTCTCGGAGCAGTTGGGGCCCAGAGATGTGGTTGTGGCGGACTGTGGCGGGAATGTAGTGCTGACCAACCAAGCCTTCCGGACAAAAACCGGGCAACGGCTGGTTTCCAGCAACGGGAACTCTCCTATGGGGTATGCCTTCGCGGGAGCAATTGGGGCCTGTTTTGCCGACGCGAGGGGGAAGATCGTATCCATCATCGGTGATGGCGGCTTTAACGTGAATATCCAGGAGCTTGCGACTGTTAAGAACTACAACCTACCCCTCAAAACCTTCATCCTCAACAACCACGTCTACGGCATAACCAAGGCTTATCAGGACACGAACTTCGGAGGACGGTATGAAGCCTCCGGCCCAATCGGCTACGCTCCGCCGGATTTTCTCAAGATTGCCGAAGCTTACGGGATTCACGGAGTGTGCATTACAGACCACGAGGATCTGGCAGCACAAATCCAAGCAGTGCTAGAGCACGAGGGTCCAGTCGTATGCGATGTCAACATTCACGAGTGGATCACCTACGAGCCACGCATATTTGGATGGAGCACCCCAATCGAAGACATGTATCCGTACCTCTCACGGGAGGAGTTTCTCAGTAATCTTTACATTCCTCCAGCACCTGGCTGGGACAATCCTGTCTATCCGCAAAAGGCCTCGCAGCGAGCTATGGAGTAAACCCCGGGGAAGGGACAGGTAGTTCCTTAAGGAGCATAGCATGAATGAGGCACGGAAAAAGGTCACCATAATGACCCTGCGAGGGATGAAGCAACGTGGTGAGAAGGCTGTCTACCTCACCGCGTATGATTACCCTTTGGCGCTCCTAGCTGATCGGGCTGGTGTCGACATAATCCTGGTGGGCGATTCGCTGGCCATGACTACCCTGGGGTATAAGACGACCCTTCCTGTCACCATGGACGAGATGATAAGCCATGCAAAGGCGGTTGTGCGCGCTGTGCAATACGCGTTTGTTATTGGCGATATGCCCTACATGTCGTATCAGCCGTCGGACAGAGACGCCGTGCTCAACGCGGGACGTTTTATCGCAGAGGCTGGCTGCGACGCGGTGAAGCTTGAAGGCGGCGCGCGTGTTGCTTCTCGTATCAGAGCTATCGTGGACGCAGGTATCGTCGTACAGGGACACCTGGGGCTGACCCCCCAAAACATGGGCCAACTAGGTGGTTATCGAGTGCAAGGCAGGACGCAGCATGGCTTTGAGGTCTTGCTGGCAGACGCCCTTGCGATTCAAGAAGCGGGAGTGAGCTCACTGCTACTGGAGGCCATGCCACCGGAGACCGCTGCGGCCATCAAAGAACGCCTGGATATTCCAGTGTACGGCATTGGCGCCGGTGACAAAACAGATGGACAGCTTGTCATCATCCATGACATGCTTGGCCTCTTCGAGCAATTTACGCCCAAGTTCGTAAAGCGCTATCTTAACGGGGGAGAACTTATCTGCAACGCCATCCAAGAGTACTGCGGTGATGTACGTGCTGGCAGGTTCCCCTCCCCCGAGCACTTCTATGACATCGCCGGGTCAGAGGCCGAAAAAATCCTCAACAGTGCGAGGGAGTCGGGCGCTCAAAGGCGATGAACTCCGGCACGCTAATGTGCACAGACGCCGAGAATCACGGTCTCTGGCCAGCGTGAGGACGAACAAGAGCTCCCCCCTTT
This sequence comes from Chloroflexota bacterium, assembly GCA_016190485.1. Classification (GTDB taxonomy): domain Bacteria; phylum Chloroflexota; class Dehalococcoidia; order SHYD01; family SHYD01; genus JACPQN01. The sequence goes on along the minus strand of JACPQN010000141.1, from coordinate 13,517 downwards.
TGGGAAAGCGATGGAGCCTTGTTTTGTCATTGAGTTCCCGAAGCAGGAAATTGCTGCATGATACAACCACCCCCTAACATGCGCTACCTCCTAGCGGAGGCCACCATTGACCAGAGCGACCTGAACGAGCTGGCAGACTGGCTCCGCACCAATCCCTGGCTCACCCAGGGGCAGCTCGTGCGGGAGTTCGAGGGCCAGTGGGCCCAGTGGCTGGGCGCCCGCTACGCCACCTTTGTGAACTCCGGCTCCTCGGCCAACCTCCTGATGTACTATGCGGCGCTCCTCTCGGGCAAGTTGAAGAACCGCAAGGTGGTGGTGCCTGCCCTGAGCTGGGCCACCACGGTGGCGCCGGCCCTGCAGCTCGGCTTCGAGCCCATCATGTGCGACGCCGATAGCGTGACCCTGGGGATGGACCTGCAGCGCCTGGAGCGCATCCTCCAGGCGCAGGACCCGGCGGCGGTGATTCTCGTCCACACCCTGGGCATTCCCAACGACATGGACGGTCTGATGCGCCTGAAGGAGCGCTATGGCTTCCTCCTCATGGAGGACTGCTGCCCGGCCCTGGGCTCTCGCTACAGGGGGCAGATGGTGGGCACCTTTGGCGAGATGAGCAGCATGTCCTTCTACTTCGGACACCATCTCTCCACCATCGAGGGCGGCATGGTCTCCACCAACGACGAGGAGCTCCACGACCTGTTTCTTCACACCCGCAGCCACGGCTGGGCCAAGGACCTGGACCCCGAGAAGGAGGAGCACCTGGCGCGGGAGCGGGATGTGCTGCCCTTCAACCGCATCTTCACCTTCTACCATCCCGGGTTCAACGTCCGCTCCACCGACCTCAACGCCAAGATCGGCCTGGGCCAGATGCGGAAAGCGGACTGGGTGGTGCAGCGCCGCATCGAGAACCACCGGCGGTACGAGGAGCGCTTCCGGGGCGCCTCCGACTATCACGTCCCAGTCAACAAGGAGGCCGTCACCTGTAGCATCTCTTTCGTGGCCCTGGCCAAGACCAGGGAGCATCGGGACCGCCTGGCGGTGACGCTGCGGGAGCACGGCATCGAGACCAGGCCCCTGGGCGGCGGCAGCATGGGGCGCCAGCCCTTCTGGGTAGACCGCATGGGCCTGGCCCCCTTCCCGGTGGCGGACCGGGTGCACGAGAGCAGCTTCATGCTGCCCAACCATCCCTATCTCAGCCTGCAGGACGTAGACGACATCTGCGACGTGGTCCTCGCGGTGAAGGCGTAGTTGGTCGCGGGATCGCGGAGGAGCACACGCGTATGAGTCTGAACATTCTGGTGACCGGCGGCGCCGGGTATATCGGGTCTATCCTCACGCCTGCGCTGCTGGCTGAAGGGCACCAGGTCACCGTGCTGGACAGCTTTATGTACAACCAGGGCTCGCTGCTGGACTGCTGCGCCAACCCCGGCTTCACCATCATCCGGGGTGACTGCCGGGATGAAGGCACAGTGCGGGAGGCCCTGCGGGGTAAGGACGTGATCATTGCCCTGGCGGCCCTGGTGGGCGCCCCGCTGTGCGACCGGGACCAGGTGGGGGCCACCACCACCAACCTGGAGGCCATCCGGCTGCTGCTCAAGCTGCGCTCCCGGGAGCAGCGCATCCTCTACCCCAACACCAACAGCGGCTACGGGGTCGGCCAGCCGGGCGTGCCCTGCACCGAGGAGTCGCCCCTGCGGCCCATCTCCCTTTATGGGCGGACCAAGGTGGAGGCAGAGCAGACGCTGCTGGAGGACGGCAGGGCCATCTCCTTCCGCCTGGCCACGGTCTTCGGACTGTCTCCCCGCATGCGCCTGGACCTGCTGGTGAACGACTTCGTCTACCGGGCCGTCCACGACCGCTCCGTGGTGATCTTTGAAGGGCATTTTGTGCGCAACTACATCCACGTGCGGGACGTGGCCCGGGCCTTCATCCACGGCCTGAGCCATTTCGACCAGATGCAGGGGCAGGCCTACAACGTGGGGCTAGAGGAAGCCAATCTGTCCAAGGTGCAACTGTGCCAGCGGATCCAGCAGCACCTGCCCAAGTTCACCTACCTGGAGGCGCCCATCGGCGAAGACCCGGACAAGCGGGACTACGTCGTGTCCAACGAGAAGATCCGCCGGGCCGGTTTCGAGCCCTGCCATTCCCTGGACGACGGCATCCGGGAGCTGATCAAGGGCTTCACCATCATCCGGAACAGCGTGTATGGTAACGTCTAGCCATCGGGACGCCAGCAACAGCCGGGCCGCTGAGAGACGACTCGCCTTCGGTCGGCAGCGCCTGGTATGGGAGAACACCCGCTTTCGGGTGTTCTCGAACGAGCTGCTGGAAGATGGCGTGGTGCGGGTGCCTGACTACCTGGTGGTACAACCACGGGAGGCCAATGCAGGCATGGTTACTGGCGTCGCCGTGCTGCCGGTGGTGGAGGGCCGTTTCGGATTGCTGAAAGTCTATCGTCCGGCCCTGGCGGCATCCGGCTGGGAGGTGCCTCGGGGCTTCGTGGGCGAAGGCGAGGCGGAGCCGCTGGCCGTCCTGCGGGAGCTGGAAGAAGAGACCGGACTTGTCTGCTCCCTGGAGAGCCTCCACTCCTTGGGCCTCTTGGCGCCCGATGGGGGAGTGTTGGCCGGCAAGATTCATCTCTTTGTGGCTGAGGACTGCCATCCCGCTCGACCCTTCGATGGCGAAGAGGTGGGGCACGAGATGTTTCAGCTCTTCACTCCCCGAGAGACTGCGGAGTTAGTGCGCTTGAGCCTGATTCAGGACCCGTGCACCCTTGTAGCGTACTGCAAGTACACCAGCGCCTTGTTCTAGTCCTGAGACCAGCGCACGCTGGGTCGGCGACGTCGCAGGTCCGGCTGGCGATGATCGAGAACGCAGCGTCATGAAGCAGGAGCGATGATTATGTCCAAGCCTCATAAGATACAGGTTGCCTTGGTCCACCCGGGCAGCCGGACGCAGGTCTACCAATCGCTGGGAAGAGAGTTGGCCGCCATCGAGCCGCCCGTGTGGGCCGGCCTCATGGCCACCTACCTCCGCAAGAAGGGCTACTCCGTGGCCGTCGTGGATGCCGATGCCGAGGATCTCACCCCGCAGCAGACCGCGCAGCGCATCACTGAGCTGGACCCCCTGCTCACGGCCGTGGTGGTCTATGGGCAGCAACCCTCTGCCTCCACCCAGACCATGCCCTCAGCCGGCGCGATGTGTCGGGCCATCAAGGAGCGGGAGCCCGGCCGCCAGGTGATCCTGGTGGGCGGCCACGTGGCAGCGCTGCCGGAGCGGGCCCTGCTGGAAGAGGCCGCCGACTTCGTGTGCGGCGGTGAAGGGCCCATCACCTTGGCTGAGCTAGTGGAGCTCCTGGGATCCTCCCAGCCCGACGAGTACCACAAGGTGCGGGGCCTCTGGTACTGGGAGGACGGTAAGATCCGCGCCACCCAGGCCGCCCCCCTGGTGCGGGACCTAGACAGCGAGATGCCGGGCATGGCTTGGGACCTGCTGCCCATGGAGCGCTACCGTGCCCATAACTGGCATTGCTTCGGTGACCTGAAGCGTCAGCCCTACGCGTCGCTGTACACCACCCTGGGCTGCCCCTTCCGTTGCAGCTTCTGCTGCATCCAGGCGCCCTTCAAGAGCGGCGAGGAGGCCCTGGGCTTCAAGCAAGAGGTAAATACCTACCGCTTCTGGAGCCCCAAGCTGGTCATCGAGCAGTTGGATGTCTTGGTTAACCAGTACGGCGTGCGCAACATCAAGTTCGCCGACGAGATGTTCGTGCTCAATACTCGCCACATCGGCGGCATCTGCGACCTGATCATCGAGCGGGGCTACGACCTGAACATCTGGGCCTATGCCCGGGTCGATACGGTGAAGGACGACATGGCAGATAAGCTCAAGCGAGCGGGGTTCACCTGGCTGGCATTTGGCCTGGAGTCGGGCAGCGAACGGGTGCGCAGCCAGGTGGACAAGCGCTTTGAAGAAGAGGATATCTACCGGACGCTGGAAAAGGTGCGGGCAGCGGGCATCAACGTGGGAGCGAATTACATATTTGGCCTTCCGGAAGACGATCTCCAGAGCATGCAAGAGACCCTGGACATGGCCCTGGATCTGAACTGCGAATGGGCCAATTTCTATTCCGCCATGGCCTACCCTGGCTCTCGGCTTTACGAGGAGGCCATCCGCAATAGCTGGCAGCTCCCAGCCACTTGGAGCGGCTACTCGCAGCACGCGGTGGACACGCTGCCATTGCCCACCAATCATATCTCCGCGGGCGAGGTACTGAGGTTTCGGGACCAAGCGTTCAATAGCTACTTCAGTAGCCCGCGCTACCAGGAGATGATCGGCCGCAAGTTCGGCCCGGAGACCGTCGCCCACGTGCAGGAGATGCTCTCCCACCGGCTGGAGCGGCAGCACGCGTAGCTGTTGTCGGATCTACTGCGCCCTGCTACTGCCGCCTCGTTTGCCAGGTCATCTGCTCATAGGTCTTACCGAGGCTGCGGGGGCGCATAGCCGGTCGGCCCGGAGCAGTCTCATAAGTTGCGCCCAGCGGCGACTGTATCTCTGTTTCGTTACTCCTAGCTGCGAAAGGACTTGCCGTAACCCGTGCTGTCTGCCGTAAAGACATGGATAGCCCACCAGACCTTCCAGACCGACACCGGGAGTTGGGACGAAGTGGTCAGGCTGTGCGATCACCAGCCTGGTGCGCGCGTGGTGGACCTGGGGTGCGGCCCAGGCAACGTGACAGTCCGGGTGGCTCAAGCGGTAGGGACATCCTGCGGCATAGGAGTAGACGTGGTGCCGGAGAACATCCAGGCGGTCCGCGCCCAAGGCCTGGAAGGTATCGTGACCAACCTGGACCGAGGGCTCCCGCTGCAGGACGGAAGCATTGACGCCATCATTATGAGCCACGTCATCGAGCACGTAGCCGACACCGATCTCCTGGTGAAGGAGTGCTACCGGGTGCTAAAACCAGGTGGCTATGCTGTTGCGGCCACACCGAACCTCTCAGCTCTCCCGAACATCGCCTACCTCGCCATCGGTAAACAACCTGCCATCGCTGAGGTGAGCGACGTGGCCCTGGTAGGCACCCTGAGCGTGCGGGGCAATCTGGTTGACCGAAAGGGCCCAGCGCACCGGAGGATTTTCACCGCCGGCGCGCTGGCCGGGCTCTTCACGTACTACGGGTTCTCCTGTGAAAGGGTAGTGATGCAGGGGTTTCTCCCGTTCCCGAAGCCGCTGGCAGGTATCGCTTCGCGGCTATTGCCCTTATACTCCTGGAACATCGTCATTAAGGTACGCAAGTCTCGATGATCATGCGTGATCTTCCTCCCTCTGCCCCGGCAGAGGCACCACCGACTCCACCTGCTCTTTCTCGGAGCGTGCTCGTCCGTGGCTGGAAGTGGGGACAGGCCATGCTGCGTCAGTCCTTGGTCGCTAACTCCCTCTTCCTGCTGACGGCCGTAGGCGTGTCCAATGTGGGGGGATTCTTCTTCTGGCTGCTCGCGGCGCGCTTCCACAGCACGGAGGCCGTTGGCCAGGCCTCAGCCCTCGTCTCCTCCGCGGTGCTGGTATCCGGCCTGGCCTCTCTGGGCTTGGGGTTCGGGTTCATCCAACGCTACGCCGTGGAGCGCCCGGACGCCATCACCGCCATAAACACCTGCATGACTGTGATCTTCCTCCTCGCGCTAGCGCTGGGTGGAACGTATTTTATCGGGCTCCAATGGTGGTCCCCTGCATTGGTACCGATTCCGGGTGGGCTGCTAACCGTCATCTTTTTCCTGGTCATCACAGCGACTGGCGCCATGATTAGTCTCGCAGACTTCGGGTTCATGGCGGCTCGCCGAGCGGGCTATGTCTTAGGCCTGAACGCATCACACAGCACGCTAAGGGTGGGCGTTCTGGCAGCTACCCCGGCTCTCGGCGTGGCCGGTATCCTAACGGCTGTTGGAGTTGCATACCTGCTTACGCTGCTGTTGGTACTATTCATTTTTCTCCGTGGTCTCTGGCCCGACTACCGGCCAAGAGTTTCCCTCCGTTGGCCGGTGGTACAGCCGCTCCTGAAGTTCTCTCTGGTGAACCACGTCGCTTCGTTGCTCTGGGGAGTGCCTGGAGCCGTGATGCCGCTGCTGGTGATCAATCAGTTCGGCGCTACGGCCACGGCCCACTTCTACATCGTCTGGGCCATGGCGGCCCTCATTTGGGCTGCGCCCATGGCGGTCAGCCAGGCCCTCTTTGCGGAAGGCTCCGCAAACGCCGCGCTCTTGCGCGCGCACTTGCGACAGGCGTTGTTGCTCGGTGGCGGTCTGGTGCTAGCCGGAGCGGCCGCGGCTTTTCTTGTGGGTGAGCAGTTCCTGAGCCTGTACGGTCGCAGCTATGCCGAAGAGGGGGCCGCACTGCTGCAGGTCCTTGCGCTGGTGAGCTTTCCCATGGCCCTGGTCTACGGCTATCTGGGTGTGCTGCGGGTGCGACGCCGGCTGGTGGAGCTCTGTCTCCTCTCCGGACTGGTGGCCTTTGGCGGACCGGCCCTTGCGCTGGTGCTCGCCTCCTCTTGGGGCCTGATGGGTGTAGCCACCGGCTATGCGCTCGCAGTGACCGCGGCTGGCGCCCTCAGCGCGGCCCGTATCCGCTGGGGCAATGCGGTCTAGGAGCCCCTGCGAGCAGGGGTGCTAGAGGGACGGGTCGAGCCTCTTGCACATGGCGTTTGCGTAGCTGAACCCGCGGCGAGGAAAGGGCGTTTACCCCATCCTGACGCCGGAGAGCACGTCTGAAAGACGCATCTCAGGCCAAAGGCCATGAAGTTTTGCCCCAGGAAAAAAGGGCCTAGCCGTCGAGTACGAGGCGTTGCCAAGCCCTCCCCATCAGGCTATACTAACAGACGCACCGGGCGCGCCGAAGTGGCGGAATGGCAGACGCGCTACGTTCAGGGCGTAGTGTCCGAAAGGGCATGTGGGTTCAAATCCCACCTTCGGCACCAGTGCTACCCCTCACGCGCTAGTAGCTCAGTTGGATAGAGCGCAGCCCTGCGGAGGCTGAGGCCGTGGGTTCGAGCCCCGCCTAGCGCGCCACTCTCTACTTCCAGGCTGGATCTCCTCTCCATGACCTCCGGTTCAATCCCTCCAGCAGCGAGACGCAGAACCTGCGTGCCCTCTCCGCTCCCGGACCCCAGTACAACCCGCATCGACGTCGGGTCGTTCCAGCAGACTTGTGCGCCAGCGGTCTTCGGCATATCCTTAGAGCCGCCACGTTGCGAACCTACGACCAAACCTGGTGTTGAGGAAGCCATGCCTGACGTGAACCTGGGAGATGTCACAATCCACTACCAAGAGGCGGGCGAGGGGCCCCTCGCCTACGTCTACTGCCACAGCCTGGGTGGTAACAGCGAGGACTTCGTCCAGGAGTTCGACTTTTGGAAAAAGCATTTCGGCCGGGTGATCACCTGGGACAACCGCGGCCGCGGCGAGTCTTCCCAGGCGAAAAAATACTCGCTGCCCCTGTACGCCTCGGACCTGGCGCGGCTGCTGGACGGGCTGGGGATCGAAAAGGCAGTGGTCCACGGTTTTTCATGGGGCGGGGTACTCGTCCAGCAGTTCGCCCTCGACTATCCGGAGAAGTGCGCGGCCATCATCGTCGACTCTAGCTCTAGCGAGGTCAACCTGGCCGCCTCGGAGCGATGGTACCAGGTAGGAGAAGCGGCCAAGCTGCGCACAGGGGACCGGGGGATGAAACCCGAGCACCTGGAGTCCTTTGTCGCCAGCGCCAGAGCCGTCGCGAGCCTGCGGGAGCAGCCGTTGACTCCCCGGCTGAAGTCCATCACCTGCCCGGTGCTGATCGTGGTAGGAGCTGGTGATGTCAGCACCGGTGGGCCTGCCGGCGCCGTGATCATGTCCCGGCAGATCCCCAACAACCGACTCCAGATATTCGAGGGGGTGGAGCACGCGGTCTACCTGCAACAGCAGGAGGGTTTCCGTAAGCTGGTGCTGGCGTTCTGCCGCGAGCAAGGCATTCTCAGGGGCGACTAGGCGCGCGGGCCTGTTTCTCTCGGGTTGCGGCGCTTGTCTCCGCAGCGCAGTCGCCGGGCAGTCCGGCATTTGCTATAATTGGGCACCAATTCGGTAGCTTTGCAGCAGGAAGGGAGGCATAGCATCACATGGCCTACGAAGTCGTCAAGCTCCAGCGGGACGGGCACTTTGCCACTATCACCCTCAACCGGCCCGACCGCCTGAACGCCCTGAACAGCCAGCTCTCGGAGGAGATCCACATTGCCCTGGACGAGGTAGCCCCCCAGGACGATATCCGGGTGGTGGTCATCACCGGCGAAGGGCGGGGGTTCTGCTCCGGCGCCGATCTCACCACCATGCGCAGCAGCGGAGATGACCCGGAAGCGGGGCGCGTCCGCCGGGAGCGCAGCTTTCAGATGAACCTGAAGGGCTACGTGACCACCCAGCTCTCGGCACACCTTCAGGCTATCCCGCAGCCGGTGATCGCCGCGGTGAACGGCGTGGCCGTGGGCGCGGGCCTGGCCCTGGCCCTGGGCTGCGACATGCGCATCGCATCGGACCAGGCGCGCTTCGCCAGCATCTTCATCAAGCGCTCCATCATGCCCGATACCGGCGTCTCCCACATGCTCCCCAACCTGATGGGGCCCGGCATCGCCGCGGAGATGGCCCTGACCGGCAACATCTACGACGCAGCGTGGGCCCTGGAGAAGGGGCTGGTGAACAAGGTGGTCCCCCACGACAGGCTCATGGAGGAGGTGCGCGCCCTTGCAGAGGTCATCGCCGGCAACCCGCCCATCGCGGTGCGGCTGACCAAGCAGCTCATTCACCGGGGTCTCCAGAGCGGCCTGCAGCAGGCCATCGACAACGAGAACAACTACAACAACATCACCCGGGAGACGGAGGACAGCAAGGAGGCGGTCCTGGCCTTCCTGGAGAAGCGCCAGCCCACCTTCAAGGGCCGGTAGCTCCCCTTGGGAGACGCCGTTTCCGGCGGCGTGGCGTCTCCCCTCGGCCAGACCGCCGGGACGCAAAGGAGTCGAAGGCACCATGGGATACGAGGCGGTAAAGCTGGAGAAGGACGGGCACCTCGCCGTCATTACCCTCAACCGGCCGGAGCGGCTGAACGCGGTCAATGACCGGCTGCGGGAAGACTTCCACGCGGCGCTGGACGAGGTGGCCGAGTCCGAAGATATCCGGGCGGTGATCCTCACCGGAGCAGGGCGAGGCTTCTGCTCGGGGGCAGACGTCACCGGCATGCGCGCCCGGGCCGAGGGGGACCAGGGAGAGATAGAGCAGCAGCGGCAGCGTCAAGCCAGCCAGGGGATGCGGCGCTACCTCGCCCCGGCCCTGCCGGTGCACATCCGCAGCATCCCACAGCCCGTGGTGGCGGCGGTCAACGGCTACGCCACGGGCATGGGGCTCTCCATCGCATTGAGCTGCGACGTGCGCGTCGCCTCCACCGAGGCGCGCTTTGCCAGCATCTTCATCAAGCGCTCCATCATGCCCGACAACGGCGCGACCCACCTGCTGGCCAATCAGGTAGGACCGGGCATCGCCGCGGAGATGGCCCTCACCGGCAATATCTACGATGCCGAGTGGGCCCTGGACAAGGGCCTGGTGAACAAAGTGGTCGCCCCCGAGAAGCTGCTGGAGGAGGCCAGAGCCGTCGCCGAGACCATCGCGGGCAACCCGCCCATCGCGGTGCGCTTCACCAAGCAGCTCCTCTACCGGGGGCTGCACGCCAGCCTGCAGCAGGCCATCGACAACGAGAGCCTCTACAACAACGTCACCCGAGAGACGGAGGACAGCAAGGAGGCGGTGCTGGCCTTCCTGGAGAAGCGCCAGCCTTCCTTCAAGGGACGCTGACACCACCCTTCGACAGGCTCAGGACATCGCCCCGGCTCCCACGGTTCACATCTGGCTTACCGCGGCGCAACAGAGTTGCGCCGCTTTCTATAGAGGGAGAACCGTCGCCCTGGTCGTGCGAGGAGTAGGGGCTGTGGGGTCGTGCGGGGGCGACGAGGCAACCTGGGAGTGGGCAAGCACGGCTTCCCCCAACCCAGATTGCCACGGCCCTCGTACCTCGGGCCTCGCAAAGACTTCTGCCGATAACTTCTAAGACAGGACGCTAGCGCGCCAGAGTGATGGTCACCAAGCCCAGGGCCAGCAGCGCCATGCCTGCTACCTCCGCGCGCCGCAGCCGCTCCCGAAAGAGCCGCAGCGAGATCACGTAGGAAAAGAGGAGCTCCACCACACCGAGGGTACGGACGTGCGCCACCGGCTCGATGGCCATGGCGGTGAACCAGCCCGCCGAGGCCGCGGCGCCCATGAACCCGGCAAAGAGGGAGGCGCGCCACGCCCGGGCGGTACGCAACAGCACCGAGGCGTCGCGCAGGAGCAACCAGGCCCCCAGCAGGGCTGTCTGGAGGGTCTGCGCCCACAGGAGGGTGTAGGCCGCTGCGACCACGAAGGGCGCCGATCCCAAGGCCAGCGCCCCGCCCCGATAGCCCACTGCCGCCAGGGCGAATCCGGCGCCCGATCCCACGCCCAGCAGGGCAGGTCGAGTTGTCCAGCCGGCCAGGAGGCCAGCAAAGGGCCGCTGTGGCTCGGTCGGCGAGAGAAGCACCAGCCCGGCCATGGCAAGGCCGATGGCCAGCGCAGCCGCTGGGAGCAGCGGGTCTGCCAGGAAGACCAGGCCGAAGAGGGCGACCTGCACCAGCTCCGTCTTGGAGTAGGCGACGCCCAGTGCGAAGTTGCGCTCTGCCATGACCAGGAGCAGCAGCGCGGTAGCCGCAATCTGGGCCGTGGCTCCAAGGAGCACCCAGAGGATGAAGCCCCCTTCCGGCGAAGGCAACGGAGCGCCGCTCAAGCTCAGCACCAGCCCCAGCCAGAGGGAGGCAAAGGGCAGCCCATAGAGGAAACGGACCAGGGTGGCCCCCAGCGTGCCCAGCTCCGTGACCAGATGGCGCTGGGCCGCATTCCGCAGCGTCTGCGCAAAGGCTGCCCAGAGGGTGACGGGAATCCAGAGCCAGGGCAACTCGCTAGGAGGCATGCGGCCATCGCTCCGCCAGCTTCTCGCCCGTTTGTGCCAGCGTGCGGGTTACCAGCCACAGCATCACCAGTCCCAGGCCCACCCCGAACCAGAGGGTGCTGAGCCGGATGAGGATGGCCGAGGTAACTGCCAGCTCCTTGGGCATGCCCAGGAGGAGTTGGGCCATGCCAGTGATACCACCCTCGGCAAAGCCGAGGCCTCCGGGCAGCAGCAGCAGCGAGCCGCCCAGCGACGCCACCGCCAGGATGAACGCGGCCTGCACCACCAGGGTGAGGCTCTCCGGCTGCCCCAGCCCCAGGAGCACCAGGTAATAGGCGAAGCATTCCCCGAACCAGGAGACGAAACCCAGCGCCACGCCGATGAGCATGTTTTTAGGGCTAAGGATAGCCCTGGCGCTCCCGTAGAACTCCCGCAAGTGAGCGACTCTGGGGCCCAGCAAGGGCAGTCGGCCGGCGATGGCTAAGGCCACCTCGGCCAGCGGAGGCGTCCAGCACACCACCAGGATACCCAGCGCCGCCAGGAGCACCAGAGCCACCAACTGCCAGCCAACCTGGAAGAGGACCAGCCCGCCCGAAGCCAGGAGCACCATGGCCAGGCCGTCCGTCAGCCGCTCGGCCACGATGATGGGGGCAGAGCGGAAGAAAGGGGTGCCCGTGGTCTCCTGCAGGAAGTAGCTCTTGAGCCACTCCCCCACCTTGCCGGGGGTGACCACCATGGAGAGGCCTGCGAAGAAAATGGCAAAGCTCAACCAAAAAGATAGCCCCCGCACGCCGATCTGCCCCAGATAGTAGTGCCACTTGGCGAAGCGCAGGGCGTAGTTCAGCAGGGTCAGCCCCAGGATGGCCGGCAGCAACTCCCACCGGAAGACGCCCAGGGCCTCCAGCAGCCGTGCGCCATCGGCGTAGACCGACAGCCCGGCCACCACCAGGACCGCGAAGAGCAACGAGAAGAGGAACTTGGTGCGGAGGGATGGGATCACAGCACGGGCGCTTCGTCCGATGGTGCGCTTTGCAGCCATTGCAAGAACGCGCTTGGAGCGTCGAAGACGTGGACGGCCCCTGAGCGCCATAGCGCCCTGGCATCCGAGCTTCGCGTCCAGGCGGCGCCCAACGGCACAATGCCCGCCCGCAGCCCCAGCTCCACATCTCGCGGTGAGTCGCTGACGTACCCGATCCGGCCAGGCGCCAGTCGCCACTCTTTCAGGACGTAGCCCAGGTTGTCCACCTTGGCCAGGCCTGGTGCACCACACCGCACCAGGTCAAAGTAGTGGGCCAGACCCAGTGTAGTTAGGGTGCGTGCTGCCTGCCACCCGTCGGCGCCAGTCACTACAGCCAGAGGCTTCCCCTGCCGAGAGAGCCAGTCCAACAAATCAGCTATGCCTGGGACTGTGAAGGAACCCTCGGCCAGCGCGGCAGTGTAGGCACCGTGATAGGCCTCCAGGGCCTCCTGCCAGCGGCCGGGCGCTCCCGCCTCGAATATCTCTCGCTGGGTGGGGCCGAACATGGCGAAGATCTCCGCATCAGGGTAGACCACGCCAGACACGCGCTGGAAAGCTATCCTAAACGACTGAAAAATGGCTGGCAAGTTGTCCGCCAGCGTGCCGTCCAGGTCAAAGATCAGGGCGTCCGGGCGCATTGGCCCCTAGTACCCCTCCCACAGCTTGCCCCACTCCGTCTCCAGCATCTCCCGGATGCGGCGCTGGCCTACAAAGGCCATTCTCTAGGCAGGGCTTAGGCGGAGATGCGCGGCCACCGGCAGTTCCAAAAGGTCGCTCCGTAGCAGGCGAGTAGAGAAGAAAAGAACTTCGAGATTTTCTACCTCCCCGGTCTCTGGGCTGAGCCGGGCGATCACCTCGTCGCCTAGTTCCTCGGACTCCTGCTCCGGGTAGGGATCCCGCTTGCTGATATACAGGATGTCGGCCTCACGGTCGTATCTGAAGGTCAGCTTCTCGCCCATACTATCTCTCCTCCCGCCAGCTTCCTCGCCAAATATGCAGTGACAATCCAGCGTCGAGGACTCACTCCGGCCTCAGTCAAAACAACCACAACGACATATTTGCCACCTCGCACGCCATTGTACCATCGGCTGAACAGGTAGGCATTCCCAACTCGGGAGCTTCGCAGAATCCGGTCAGGATCACCCAACGTCCTTGCGATCTGCTCTCTATACTCCGGGAGCAAATCGGGGTGCTGGCCTGCGATATGAAGTTCTCGTTCTTGCGTCAGTTCAACGTCGCCGTCCAGGTAAGGGCATAAAAAGTAGGAAGCCATCAGCTTTTCTAGCGTTGTTCGTTAACAAAAGCTGGCGCCCGCCGCCAGAGTTGGCCTAATACGCCTCCCACAGCTTGCCCCACTCCGTCCCCAGCATCTCCCGAATGCGGCGGCGGCCCACCAGGTTGAGCCAGAAGCCGTTGTGGTAGAGGTTGGAGGCGAAGTACGCCCACGGCACCAGGGGTGAGCGCAGCAGCAAGGTCTCCAGCG
>JACPQN010000144.1 GCA_016190485.1 Chloroflexota bacterium | reverse complement strand
GTGATAAGAGACGCCGCTCATGGTGAGCCTGTCGAACCACGAGCGGCTCCCCCTTCGACTGGCTCAGGGTGAGCGGATAAGAGCTTCTGCTATAGCAACGCGGATTTATGCAACCAAGCACTAGCCCCCGCTGGGGGCTCTCCAGACAGGCCCTCCCGTAGCCCCCACCCCACAGCCGGGTCCGTCCCAGGCGGCGGTGCTGTTTGTCGCTGCCACAATGGGCTGTGTATAATAGTCGTGACCAGCAGCGCAGCGTCGTGGCCGTAGAGGTAGGTCTGTCATGGTGCAGTTGGACGAGCTGGACAAGCGGCTCCTCAATATCATCCAGGGTGACTTCCCCCTGGACCCTCAGCCCTTCGCCCGGCTGGCGGAGCGGCTGGAGACCAGCGAGGACGACGTGATGGCCCGAACCAGCCAGATGCGGGCAGGGAAGGTCATTCGCCAGGTCAGCGCCATCTTCGACACCCGGGCCCTGGGCTACAAGAGCAGTCTGGTGGCCATGGCCATTCATCCGGAGCGTCTCGACCGGGCTGCGGCGGTGGTCAACACCCATCCCGGTGTGAGCCACAACTACCGGCGGAACCACGCGTTCAACCTCTGGTTCACTATCGCTATGCCGCCTCAGGGCGATCTGGACGCCACGGTCCAGCGGTTGCATGAGCTGGCTGGCGCTACCTCGAGCCGCATCCTGCCTACGCTCCACCTCTTCAAGATCGGGGTAGAGCTGGACATGACGGGGGAGCTGGAGGTGACCCGTCGCTCCCAGCCGGTCTACACGGCGGAGCGCCGGGAGAGCGCCAGAGACTACGTGCTCACCCAGGACGACATCGCGGTTATCCGGGAGCTCCAGGAGGACCTTCCCATCAGCGCTCGCCCGTACCTGGCCTCCGCGCAGCGGCTGGGGATGACCGAGGAGATGCTGCTGGAGCAGGCACGGCGATTGATGGGCACCGGCCACCTGCGGCGCATCGCGGCCATCCTGTATCACCGGCGCGCGGGGTACGCTGCCAACGGGATGGCGGTATGGAAAGCCCCTCAAAAGCGGGCCTTGGAGATCGGCAACCAGATGGCCACCTTCAGCGTGGTGAGCCACTGCTACCTCCGGCCCACCTACCCGGACTGGCCTTACAACATCTTTACCATGCTCCATGGCCGCAAGGCAGCCGACTGCGAGAAGGTGGCTCGGGCCATCTCCGAGGCCACCGGCGTGCAAGAGTACACCATGCTCTACAGCTCCAAGGAGTACAAGAAGACCCGGGTACGCTACTTCACGCCGGAGCTGGAGGAGTGGGACGCTAAGTATCTAGGCAAGACGGCAAGCGTAGGGTAAAATCTGCATTGGCTTTGTTCCGCGGCACATTCCTTACCAAACCGTGCGACTGATCAAGACAGCGTTAAGGCTTCGATTTGCCACCGCCTTGCGACCTTGGCTGGATCTGCGCGAGGTTGTGAGGATTGTGACAAAGGATCGCAACGCCGAGCTCCAGGGTTCACCGTTCGTTGTCGATCAGCGCCAAGAACAGACGCGGGTCACTCTAGAAATCCGTGCATTGACAGTAGAGTGCCAACTAGAAGAAGACGGAGGGGAGCACATTCGCCGGGCTATCGACCTTCTTGAACGAATCAACGAAGCATCACCACTACCAGCTCTATCTCTGGTCAGATGGGATGCATATTGCATCGAGGCTTACTCGTTACCTTTTTACGAACTCGTCGAACTGAGGAAGAGGAAGTACTTCAGGTCGAGTGGGCTCGTTGATGCAGGGACTGATGTTGGCATGTCAATAGACTACTTGCAACAGGGGGATTGAAGAGATGGCTCCTGTCACAGCCCCTGCAGCTCCGGGGTGGGCCCGGTCCTCAGGAGAGCTTTATCCTGTGCGGCTAGGCGAACACCCATCTTTCGACCCCTGGAGCGGGGAACGAGAGCCGCAATTCGAGGTGCAAGCGTTCTCTGTTGGGGATCCAACGCGGCCACCGATTCCACTAAGGCACCAGCGCATCGGCTCGGATGCAAGTCCTGCTACCCCGAGAACGGTCATAGTTGCTCCCGGCGTCGCTGTCTCGGCACAGGAGTACACAGAGCGATATGAGGATGTCGATATCGAGCGCTTTCGCCTGTTGATGCCCCCTGATGTCTTCAAAGTATGGGTTCGGTTTATTGGACTGATAGCCGGAGTAGAAGACCTGGATGTTAACGAGATAACTCAAAACGTGGAGTAAATGCCTTACAAGACCTGGATCCCCGGTGACCGGCTGACCGATCCCCTGTATCTGGATGCCAATGTTTTCGTCGGCTCTGTCGTGAGACGACATCGCCTATATAAGACCTCGGCGCTGTTTCTGGGAGAGTTGCTGGCATCCAAGAGCCAGGTCTGTCTGTCCTTGGTGTCTCTGGAGGAGTCGTTATGGGCTCTCGCCCGGCTGTCCTACTACCGCCTTAACCGTCAACCACCCGGCGCAGCGTACAAAAAGAACATCTATCGACGGTGGGCACAGAGGATATTCGCCGCTGATTGGGCGACATTCTCCCTGTTCAGCGGCATGGCCCAACAGTGGCGGAGCGTTGGGATTCCAGTGATGTCCGTGCCCGACGACGGGACTCTGCCAAGCGTTTCGTCACTCACTGCCGATCTAATGCGACGGCATCACCTGACCCCTGCGGACGCGGCCCATTTGGCCCTAGCACAGACCTACGCCCAGACGTTCGTGACCGCTGACTCAGACTTCAAAGCCCAGGTGCCGACAAGTGCTCTAGGGTCTCTACTTGTGCTTGAACTACGCCCTTAGCCCAAACTTGAGACAGTTATCCTCCCCTTCCTGGCTCGCTTGTGAGCACTGCCTGGCTGATGTAGAATAGCGGGTACTTTGCGCCAATGCGGGGCGCAGGGTACCATAGATACCACCACTCTACGTTACGGGAGGGCCTGAGATTGCACCGATTCGAGTATTACGCCCCCTCTTCCCTGGCCGAGGCCATCGACCTGCTGCACACCAAGGGCGAGGGCGGTAAGATCCTCGCCGGCGGCACGGACCTGATGCCTCAGATGAAGGAGCGAGGCCGTCATCCCAAATATATCGTGAGCCTGAAGGACGTCGCCGAGCTGCGGGGCATCCGCTTCTCCGAGCAGGACGGCCTGCGTATCGGCGCCGGCACCAGGTTCGCCGCGGTGCGGGAAGACCCCACCGTCAAGAGCCGTTTCAATGTGCTGGTGCAGGGCGCCAAGCTCATCGGCTCCCTCCAGACCCAGAACCTGGCCACGGTAGGAGGCAACGTCTGCAACGCGGCCCCCTCTGCCGACGCGGTGCCGGCCTTCATCGTGGCCGACGCTGAGGCCACCATCCAGGGACCCGACGGCCGCCGCACGCTTCCCCTGAAGGACGTGTTCACCGGGCCCGGCCAGACGGTGCTGGCGGCCGACGAGATCCTCACCGGCGTCCACGTTCCCACCCCGCCACCACGGAGTGCGGGGGTATATCTGCGGCACGTCCCCCGGAAGGAGTTGGACATCGCCGTGGCGGGCGTGGGGGTTTTCATCCAGCTCGACGAGTCCTTGCAGCGCATCACCCACGCCCGGGTCTGCCTCTCCTCCGTGGCGCCGGTGCCCCTGCGGGCCACCCAGACCGAGGCGGCCCTGGTGGGACAGACCGCCTCGGAGGAGCTGTACCAGCGGGCAGGCGACATCGCAGCGGGAGAGGCCCGGCCCATCAGCGACCAGCGGGGCTCCGCCGCCTTCCGGCGGGTGCTGGTCAAGGCCCTCACCGTCAAGTCGCTCACCCAGGCGGTGGCGACCATCAAAGCAGCTCGGTAGCAGGTGGAGGATATGGCGAAGCAGATCTTTCGACTGAAGGTAAACGGCGACAACTATGAGGTCTTTGTCGAACCTAACCGGTGCCTCCATGAGGTCATCCGGGATGAGATAGGGCTCACCGGCACCAAAGAGGGGTGTGGCACCGGCGACTGCGGCGCCTGTACCCTCTGGATCAACGGCGCCCCCGTCACCTCCTGTCTGATGCTGGTAGGAGAGGGGGAGGGAGCCGAGGTTACCACCATCGAAGGGCTGGCCAGAGACGGCGAACTCCACCCCGTGCAGAAGGCCTTCATCCAGCATGGCGCGCTCCAGTGTGGCTTCTGCATCCCGGGCATGATCATGTCGGCGGCGGCGCTGCTGCGAGACAATCCCCATCCTTCGGAGCTGGAAATCCGTCAGGGGATTGCTGGCAACCTCTGCCGCTGCACGGGCTACACCAAGATCGTGGAGGCAATCGAAGCAGTCGCAGCCGGAAGTAGATAGGAGGAGGGAGGATGACCACTACATATAGATCCGTTCACCAGCGGCAGCCCCGCTAGGAG
>JACPQN010000138.1 GCA_016190485.1 Chloroflexota bacterium | reverse complement strand
TGGGGAGGAAATGTCCCCTCTCCCTTGATGCCTGTCCTGAGCGAAGTCGAAGGGGGAGAGGGCTAGGGAGAGGGTGAGCCCGGCCACACTGCGGATGTTGGTCTATTTTGTCAATGACCTTGCAGGGGGTTTGGGGGTGTTACTAAATACTCTCAGGAGGCTACGGAGTTGACAAAACGGGAGAGGAGACTATCCTTGCGTCTAGCCCATCTGAAAGAGGAGCAGAGTCATGGTCGTGGAGCAAGAGATCGATACTGTTGTCGTCGACGCCCAGCGCCTGGAGGACTTCGTGGTGCGAGTCCTTACTACCCTGGGCATGACCGCGCAGAACGCCAAAGAGACCGCCGAGGTGCTGATCAAGGCGGACATCACCGGCGTTGACTCCCATGGCGTGCCGCGACTGCCCAACTACGTGGCCCGCATCAAGGCCGGCACGGTGAAGCCCAACCCGGAGGTGCGAGTGGTCCACGAGCTGGCCTCCACCGCGCTGGTGGACGGCGGCAACGGCATCGGCATGGTGGTGGGCCGGCGGGCCATGGCTATCGCGATCCAGAAGGCGCAGGCCACGGGCGCGGGGTTTGTCTCGGTGCGCAACAGCAGCCACTACGGTATCGCCGGCTACTACGCCCGCATGGCCCTTCCCCACAACATGATCGGCATCTCCATGACCAACGTAGGCGCCGGGGGAGGCACGCCGGCCACGTACGGCCGCACCGGCCTCTTTGGCACCAACCCCATCGCCGTGGCCGCGCCCACCAGAAAGGACCCTCCCTTCGTTATGGACTTCGCCACCACCGTGGTGGCTTTCGGCAAGCTGCAGATCGCCATGCGGCGGGGCCAAAAAGTGCCCCTGGGCTGGGTCATGGACCGGGAGGGCAACCTGACCGATAACCCCAACACCCGGGCCGACGGCGGCTACATGCTGCCCCTGGGCGGCCTCAAGGAGACGGGCGGGCACAAGGGCTACGGCCTCATGCTCCTGGTGGACATCCTCACCGCGGCCCTCTCTGGCGCGGCCTTCGGCGCCACCTTCGCTAAGCCCAACGAGGCCACCCGCGCCACGGGCAGCGCCGCCAACACCGGCCACTTCTTCGGGGCATTCCGCATCGACGGCTTCCGCCCCCTAGAGGAGTTCCTGGATGCTATGGACGAGATGTACCAGGTGATCCACAGCTCTGAGAAGCTGCCCGGCCACGACCGCATCTACGTCCACGGCGAGATCGACTGGGAGACCGAGGCGCACCGGCGGGTCCACGGCATACCGCTGGACATCCCCACCTACAAGGGGCTGGAGGCCGTGTCCAAGGACATGGGCGTGCCCCTGGACATCAAGAAGTAGCCATGGCAGACCGCAGGATCCGCGTCGGTATCATCGGGGCCAACGTCAGCCGCGGCTGGGGCTCCAGCGCCCACATCCCTGCCCTGCTGGCCCTGCCGGAGTATGAGCTGGTGGCCGTCTGCACGGCTCACCAGGAGACGGCTGAGGAGTCGGCCCGCAAGTTCGGCGCGCGGCTGGCCTTCCACGACCACCGGGAGCTGGTGGCTCATCCCGACATAGACCTGGTGACGGTGGCGGTGCGGGTGCCGTACCACCACCAGCTCACCATGGACGCCCTCCGGGCGGGGAAGCACGTCTACACCGAGTGGCCCCTGGGCGCCACGCTGGCCGAGGCCCAGGAGATGGCGGACCTGGCCCGCAGCAAGGACGTCCGCACCATGGTGGGGCTGCAAAGCCGCTGCGCGCCTCACTACCTTCGGATGAAGGAGCTGATCGCCGAGGGCTACGTGGGCGAGGTGCTGTCCTGCCACGTGAGCCAGTTCAACGCCGCAGGGCTGGACCGCACCTCCGACCGCCTCTGGGCCGGTGACCGCCGCTCCGGGGTGGGCACGCTCACCATCGGCTTCGCCCACACTATGGACGCAGTCCTCATGTGCCTGGGAGAGCTGGTCGAGGTCTCGGGCGTGGTGGCCACCCAGGTCCCCCAGTGGTACATGACGGACACCAAGGCCACCGTGAACGTAACTACCCCGGACAATGTGCTGGTGAGCGGGAGGCTCAAGAACGGGGCGGTCATCTCCGCCCACGTGGGCTCCATCCCCTGGCACGGCAGCGGGCTTACGGTCCAGGTCTACGGGCGGGAGGGCAGCCTGGTCTACCGCAGCGCCGCGGGCGCCCAGCCCCGGCTGGAGGGGGCCAGGAGGAGCGACCAGGCGCTTCAGGAGTTGCCCATCCCCGACCACCTGGCCTGGGTGCCCGAGAGCACGCCCAAGGGCCAGCCCTTCAACGTGGCCCAGATGTACTGGCGCTTCGCCGAGGCCATCCGGTCGGGCCAGCCCGCGGAGCCGGACTTCGACTCGGCGGTGAAGGCGCACCGGCTGCTGGACGCGATCCAGCAGGCATCGGACCAAGGCAAACGCATTGCGCTACAATAGTGTGGTGTTCCCATAGAAGCCAGGAAATAGTCGTTGCGAGGAGCAGGGGCTTTGGGGGTCGTGCGGGGGCGACGAAGCAATCTGGGGGTGGGCAAGCTCGGCTTCCCCCACCCAGATTGCCACGGCCCTCGTACCTCGGGCCTCGCAAAGACTTCTGCCGGTAACCTTAGAAGCGGGACACTAGCCCCCGCCTCGCAGAATGAGACCTCCTTCGGGTGCCGCCACTAACCACTGAGGAAGGCCAGTTACATCGCCATGACCAGGATCACCGTAGGCAACGCCGAGATCATCGGGCTGACCGACACCCGGCAGGGCTACGCCGCGGCATCCATCTACCCGGACGCCGGGGCACAGCTAGAGCGGTTTCGGGAGCACCTCACCGCCGGCGGGCAGTTGGAGCTGACCTTCGGCTGTTTCCTGGTGCGGGCCGATGGGCAGCAGGTGCTGGTGGACACTGGATTGGGACCAGAAAGCAATGGCCAGCTCCTGGCGGAGCTGGATGCGGCGGGCGTCCGACGGGAGCAGATCGCCATCGTCCTCTTCACCCATCTCCACGGCGACCACACCGGCTGGAACCTGGACCGGGCCACCGGCCGCCCCCTCTTCCCCAACGCGCGCTATCTGGTGCCTCGTGGCGACTGGGACCACTACGGCTCGGCCCAGCAGGTCCCGGCCTCCTTCACCCGGGACATCGCGCCCCTCCAGGCCCTGGGCTGCCTGGAGCTTATTGAGGGCGAGAAGGCCCTGGGCCCCTCTCTGGTCACCCTGCCCACGCCCGGCCACACGCCCGGCCACACCAGCCTGCTGGTGACCTCGGGCGGCCAGCGGGCGGCCGTCATCGGCGATGTGGTCCTCTCCACCATCGACGTGGAGGAGCCCACCTGGTTCACCTCTTTCGACAGCGACAAGCCGCTGGCGGTGCGCACCCGGGTGGCCCTGCTGGACCGGCTTGAGCAAGAAGGAGCGGTCATCGGCGCGAGCCACCTGCCCAGTCCGGGCCTGGGCCGGCTGGCGCGGCGGGAGGAGCGGCGGGTCTGGCAGGGCATCGTCGCGCCGCGCGGCGCTGCGTAGCCCTCTGAAAAAGCGTAACGGGTCCTGGTTTATTTGAGAACGCTCGTCACCCTCTCCCTGGCCTCTGGTTCGACAACCCTGTCCTGAGCAACGTCGAAGGGGCCTGCCGAAGGGCTCACCACAAGTCCCATCGAGGGCGAGGGGACGCAATAGCTTCCTCTCTCCAGGTGGGAGAGGATTGAGGGGGAGACCATGGAAATTGCCCCTGTCTCACACCCATTTTGAGATAGTTTCTTGCATCCTCGCGCTGGAGCGAGGAGGGAGCAGGGCATGGCAGACGGGATGATGAGCGTCGAAGAGGCCCTGGAGCGGATCCTGGCCCAGGTGGACATACTTTCCACCGCGGAGGTGTCCCTGGCGGATGCCCTGGACCGCGTCCTGGCCGAGGACATCGACGCCCCCTTCGATATCCCCCAGGTGGCCAACTCCGGCATGGACGGCTACGCGGTGCGCGCCGAGGACATCCGGAACGCCTCGGCGCACAGCCCGGTGGTGCTCCCCATCACCGGCCAGATCGCGGCGGGCTACGTGGCCGAGGGCGCGCTCGCGCCCGGCGCCACCATGCGGATCATGACCGGCGCACCCATCCCGGAGGGCGCCGACACCGTGGTGCCCTTCGAGGAGACGGACGAGCTGGACCGCCGGCGCGGCGGCCCTGCCCGTCCGGCAGGCGGGCTTGCGTCGGGCCTCAGGGAGATCGGCGTCCGGGTGGCGCTGCCCAGGGGCGTCAACGTGCGCCCCGCGGGCGAGGACGTCCGGAAAGGAGCGCGGGTGCTGCGGCGGGGTGAGCTGCTGCGGGCCGCCCATCTGGGCGTGCTGGCCAGTCTGGGGAAAGCCACGGTGCGGGTCATCCGTCCGGCCGTGGTGGCCATCCTCTCCACCGGTGACGAGCTTCGGGAGCCCGGAGAGCCCCTGGGGCCGGGCCAGATCTACAACAGCAACAGCTACACTCTTGCTGCCCTGACCCGGGCCTGCGGGGCCACCCCGTTGGTGCTGCCCATCG
The DNA here is from genome assembly GCA_016190485.1 of Chloroflexota bacterium. Lineage (GTDB taxonomy): Bacteria > Chloroflexota > Dehalococcoidia > SHYD01 > SHYD01 > JACPQN01. Next base: position 26,255 of record JACPQN010000138.1, on the reverse strand, counting down.
CTAGGGACAACGTGGAGGACCTGACGGCCAAGATCGCCAGCGGGCTGGACGCCGACCTCTTCATCACCTCGGCAGGGGTGTCTACGGGCGAGTACGACCTGGTGAAGGACGTGCTGACCCGCCGGGGCAGTATGGATTTCTGGCGGGTGCGCATGCGCCCGGGCCGACCTCTGGCCTTCGGCATGCTGCGCCGGCCCGATGGTTCTCAGGTGCCCCACCTGGGCCTGCCGGGCAACACCGTCAGCACCCTCATCACCTTCGACCAGTTCGTCCGCCCGGCCATCTTCAAGATGATGGGCAAGCCTCTGATCCCCCACCCCACCATACATGCCGTGCTGGAGGAGCCCTTTCAGAACCGGGATGGACGCCGCTGCTTCGTCCGGGCGGTGGTGGAGAAGCGGGGGGAGCGGTTCTATGCCCGGCTCACCGGCTCCCAGGGCTCCAATATCCTCACCTCCATGGTGCTGGCCAACGGGCTGCTGGTGGTGCCGGAAGACCGGGCGCGCGTGGAAGTGGGCGAAGAGGCGACGGTGCAACTGCTGGAGGGGTACGAGTCACTGCTGTTCTCCTAGCATCTGCTACCCTGGCCGCGACCCGTCAGGGCACCGGTCATCACCCCAGGAGGAACGCCATGCAGGTCATCCGCCCTTCGGAAGTAACGCCCGAGGCCGCCGCCGGCCCGCTCTTCGTGGGCCCGGTCACCCGGCAGAGCCTGGTCACCGCTGCTATGAGCGCCAACTACACGTTAGGCCTCATCAACTTCGCGCCGGGCGCCCGCAACAAGTTCCATCGCCACAGCCAGGACCAGGTGCTCATCGTGACCGCCGGGTACGGCATCGTGGCCACGGAGGCCGAGCAGGTGGAGGTGCATCCCGGCGACCTCATCGTCATCCCTGGCGGTGAGAAGCACTGGCACGGCGCTACGCCCGCTTCCGCCTTCTCCCACATCTCCCTCACCGCGGTCGGCAGCACCACGGAGACCTTGGAGTAGCGATGGCGCTGCTACGGGAAGACCCCTGTGCTATACTCTCGCGCGCAGCGGGGCGGGCCTCCACAACGCCCCGAGATCCCTGCGCACACCAGTGAGGTGCCAGCATGATCACGGACATCAGCTACGTCTCCGTCGCGGTCCGGAACATCGACACGGCCATCAAAGACTTCAACCGGATCTACGGCCTCCAGGAGGTGACGCCCATCACCTACAGCCGCTCCTTCGGCTGGCTCCGGGTGATCCTGGGCAACGGGCCCGAGGCCTTCCTGGAGTTGCTCCAGCCCACCGACGAGAAGCTGCCTCTGGCCCGCTTCGTGGAGCGGAACGGGGAGAGCATCTACCTCTTCTCTTTCAAGGTGGACGACCTGGCCGCCACGGTGCGCCACCTGCGGGCACGGAATGTCCGCTTCGCATCCTGGCCCGAGGGGGCCCGCCCGGAGCGGATCCGCTCGGTGTGGATTCACCCCAGGGCCACCACCGGCATCTACGTGGAGTTGACGGAGCACCTGCTTGAGAACGAGCTGTCCGGCTTCGGCGGCGGCAACCTCAGCGGCGAGACCCTGCTGCGGGAGCTGAGCTACCTGGCCGCGGTGGTGCCGGAGATCGAGAGCGCGGCCAGACTCTACCAGGATATCCTGGGGTTGGAGATCACCGGGCCACGGAACACCGAGGCCACCCACAAGTTCGACCGGGTCGTCCTGGGCGCCGGCGGCCGGGGCTTCCTGGAGCTGATGCAGCCCAACGACTCCTCCACCCCCATGGGGCGCTTTCTGGCCAGCCGGGGGCCGGGCCCCTACATGGCCTGCTTCCTGACCGAGGACGTGGACCGGACCGTGCAGCTCATCAACCAGCGGGGCGGCAACGCCACCCGGGACCCCCAGTACGGCGCGTGGCTGCACCCCAAGCCTAACCACGGCCTGTTCATGCAGCTCTCCACGGACTACCTTGGGCGTAGCGGCGGCTAGGACTCCCGCCTGCCGGAGCGTCGCGGTGGGCGGACCGTGCAGGATCAGTGCGGCAGCAACTACCAGCAGAAGGAGGCAGCCATCATGGCCGACGAGTCGACACGAGTGGTCACCTGGGAGGACACCAAAGCCTGGATCGGCCGGGAGCTGGGCGGAGGGGTCAGCGTCGATTCGGTGGAAAGGAGCACCATCCGGCGCCGCCTGGAGGTGCTGGAGCTGGCCTGCCCGCTGCACTACGATGCTGCCGTGGCCAGAGGCCTGGGCTACCGGGACATTATCGCGCCTTACACCATGCTCCAGACCTACGCTGGCTCGGCCAACTGGAAGCCCGGCGACCCCACCCGCTGGCGCAGCAACCACCCCAACTTCACCATGCGGCCCCAGGTGGAGCAGGGGGAGATCCCCATGCCTGGTACCCACGGCTTCGCCACCGACGTGGAGGTGGAGTACCTGCAGCCCCTCTGCGTCGGCGACCAGGTCTCGGTGAAGTCCCGCCGCCTCATCGAAGTGAACCCGAAGCAGACCAGCGTGGGTGACGGCGCGTTCCTCACCTGGGAGAGTCGGTACCACAACCAGGGAGACACCCTGGTGGCCATCGTCCGTGCCAGCCGCTACGTCTACGTGCCGGGGCCGCGCCGGGAGGAGGGTACCCGCAGCGCCGAGCGGAGCGCAGCGGCGGGCCCACCGGTGTCCGGCGCAGGCACTAACATCCCCGAAGGTGGCACCGACCCCCGCAGCGACTGGGGTCGGCAACGTTACTACGAGGAGGCGCAGGTGGGCGACGAGGTGCCTGCAGTGGCCTTCCCCATCACTATCCAGCGCCTGGTGATGGAAGCAGGCGGCAACCGGGACTTCAACGCCATCCACCACAACCGGGAGATCGCCCGCTCCAACGGCGCGCCGGACATGTTCTGCAACAACTTCTTCCTCCAGGGCATGTGGGAGCGGGCGGTGAGGGAGTACATCGGGCTGCGGGGCGTGATCCGCAAGCTGGGGCCCTTCCGCATGCGCATCTTCAATACCGCCGGCGACACGGTGCTGGTCAAGGGGAGGGTGATCCGGAAGGAGCAGCGGGACGGCCAGAACCTGGTGGAGCTGGAGGTGTGGTCGGAAAACTCCAAGGGCGTCAGCGTAGGCCCAGGCCCGGTGCTGGTGGCGCTGCCGTCACGCGGGGCGTAAGGGCAGCGCCGAGCAAGCAGGGCTCCCTGGCGCTCCCCCTGCGAAATGCCTGTCATGGCATAGGCGGTTTTATCGCTTGACAACATGCTATAGGTTTCCCTACACTCATCTAATCCTCCACAGATGGTGGGTGGCGTAGGCGTACTGGCTGTTGCCTTGACAAGGACGCGGCCAGCCTGCTTATAATGCTTCAATCTGGTGGGGATGGACAAAGCCGGGTGAGCCAGGGTCAGCCCGGCAAGGGTCTCAGTGAGAATCGCCGGCGGCCGTTAGGCTGCAAAGATAGGAAGCCCGGGGACCCTCCTCGGACGAAGGGAGCGCAAGGTGCAGGAATACATCATTCGTCGCCTCTTTCTCATGATCCCCACGCTGCTGGGCGTATCCCTCATCATCTTCACCATCATGCGGGTCATCCCTGGCGACGTGGCAACCCTCATCGCCACCCGGGGTGGTGAAGGCACCGCCACGGAGCAGGAGATCGGCGACCTGCGCGAGAAGCTGGGGCTGGCCGACCCGCTACCCATCCAGTACCTCAAGTTCGTCGGCGGACTCCTGAAGCTGGACGTGGGCGAGTCCCTCTGGTCGGGCCGCCCGGTTATCAAGGAGATCGTATCTCGCTTGCCGCTGACCATGGAGCTGGCGGTGCTGGCGGTGCTCATCTCGCTGATCATCGCCCTGCCTGTTGGAGTGCTCTCCGCCATCCGGCAGGACACCTGGGTCGACTACCTCTTCCGGATCATCAGCATCGCGGGCCTGGCCATGCCCAACTTCTGGATCGGCGTGCTCATCATCCTGTTCCTCTCCCTCTACTTCCGCTGGATCCCTCCCCTGGGCTACACCGACCTGTTTGTAGACCCCGGAAAGAACCTACAGCAGATGGTCTGGCCCGCGGTAGCCCTGGGCTACCGGCTCTCAGCCATCGTCAGCCGTATGACCAGGTCTACCATGCTGGAGGTGCTGCGAGAGGACTTCATCCGCACCGCGTGGGCCAAGGGCCTGCGAGAGCGGGTGGTCATCTACCGCCATGCGCTGAAGAACGCCCTACTGCCTGTGATCACTATCACGGGCATCCAGTTAGGCGCCCTCATGGGGGGCACGGTGATCATGGAGAGCATCTTCACCCTGCCCGGCGTGGGCCGTCTGCTCATCGACTCCATCAACCACCGGGACTACCCCGTGGTGCAGACTATCGTGGTCCTGCTGGCCTTCATCTTCGCGTCGGTGAACCTGATCGTGGACATGGTCTACGCCTGGCTCAACCCGAGGATCCGTTTCTCGTAGCACGTGGCCGTTGAGGCCATCGACTGGTAAAGGAAGGGGCGTATGGAAGCGTCAAATGCTCGGGTAGCGGTCGTCGCTGAGCTAGGTAGGAAGGGACGGGGGCGGACCCGGACCCAGAACTTCTTGCGGTTCCTCCGCACCAAGCCCCTGGGGGCAGCGGGGCTGGTGTTGGTCTCCATTCTGATCTTCACGGCCATCTTTGCCCCGTGGATCGCACCCTACGACCCCTACGAGCTACGGGTGGACAAGCTCTTCGTCCCACCCGCCTTTTCTCAGGGTGGGCAGGAGTTCCTGCTGGGGACCGATAACTATGGCAGAGACCTCTTCAGCCGCATTGTCTGGGGCTCCCGCATCTCCATCACGGTGTCCTTCATTGCGGTGGCCATCGGGAGTGTCATTGGCGCGCTGCTGGGCCTGACCAGCGGCTTCGTGGGTGGCCGGTTTGACCTCCTGGTGCAGCGGTTCATTGACGCCAAGCAGGCGATTCCCGGCCTGATCCTGGCGCTGGCCATCATGGCGGCCCTGGGCCAGAGCATGACTAACGTGATCATCGCCATCTCCATCGGGCTCATCGCGGGCCAGACCCGAATTATCCGGTCGGCGGCCCTCTCGGTCAAAGAGAACATGTACATCGAGGCCTCCCGGGCCATCGGGTGCACGGGGCCACGCATCCTCTTCCGCCACATGCTCCCCAACTGCCTGGCCCCTTACATCATCTTGGTCTCGGCAGAGCTGGGCGGCGCCATCCTCATCGAGGCATCCCTGAGCTTCCTGGGCCTGGGTACACCTCCGCCCAACCCCTCCTGGGGCGCCATGCTCAGCGGCGGCGCTCAGCAGTTCGTGCAGCGGGCACCCTGGATGGCCATCTTCCCCGGCCTGGCCATCAGCGCGGTGGTGTTCGGCTTCAACCTGCTGGGCGACGCGCTGCGGGACGTGCTGGACCCCCGACTGCGCAAGGGCTAGCGCTCCCTGGTCTCAGACCCAGAATCAGGCCCCGCACCCCCGCTGGTGCGGGGCTTTCATGTCGGTCGACCACAGAGCTCAGGTGGACGCTGGCAGGCCAATCGGCTAGAATGCGGGCGCATGCCACCGGAACGGCGCCCTTTACCAAAGGGGAGTACAGACCCCTATGCACGGTAAGCCCCTGACCTACGCCTCGGCGGGCGTGGACGTGGCCCGCGCCGAGAGCGGCCTGGCTCGCCTGCTGGGCTGGCTCGACCAGACGCACGCCTTCCCGGGCGCGGTGGGACGCCCCGTGCTGAAAAGCGGCTTCTTCGCCGCCGTCCACGACCTGGGCCACGGCCTGGGCCTGGCCATCTCCACAGACAATGTCGGTACCAAGTCCCTGGTTGCCCAGATGATGGGCCGGTATGAGGAGATCGGCAGCGACTGTGTGGCGGTGAACGTGAATGATGTCCTGTGCGTGGGCGCCCGCCCCATCGCGCTGGTGGACTATCTGGCGGTGGAGCAGGTGCAGCCAGAGATGCTGGAGCAGCTTGGCAAGGGCCTCTACGAGGGCGCACGCCAGGCGGGGGTGGCCATCGCCGGCGGCGAGATGGCCCAGGTCCCGGAGCTACTCCGGGGTGCGGCCCCTGGAGCCGGCTTCGACCTCTCCGGCACGTGCGTGGGCATCGTCGCTCTGGACCGGATCGTCGATGGCCGCGGCATCCAGGACGGCGACGTGGTGGTGGGCTTCCGCAGCTCCGGCATCCACTGCAACGGCCTCACCCTGGCCCGGGCGGTGCTCCTGGGTCCCGGAAGGTTCACGGTGGAGGGTCTCGTGCCGGAGCTGGGCTGCACCCTGGGCGAGGAGTTGCTGCGCCCCTGCCGCATCTACGTGCGGCCCGTGCTGGACGCGCTGGAGCGCACCCAGGGCATCACCGGGCTGGCCCACATCTCTGGAGACGGCTTCCTCAACCTGCTGCGCTTCCGGACCCCGTGCGGCTTCGAGCTCACCGACCTGCCGGAACCCCAGCCCATCTTCAGGCTGGTCCAGCAGGCCGGGAGCGTGCCTCTGGAGGAGATGTACCAGGTCTATAACATGGGGGTGGGCTTCTGCGTGGTGGCCCGTCCCGAGGCGGTGGACGTGGTGCTGGCCAGCGCACAGCGCCACGGCTATGAGGCGCAGCCCATCGGCCATGCCCGTGCGGCACTCCAGGGGCGGGTTGCGCTGCCTAAAGAGGGGCTAGTCGGAGAAGGGAAGGGGTTCCGTAGGAATTAGGCCACTGTAGACTCGCTACAAAATGCAGTAGGGGCGGGTTTGAAACCCGCCCCTACACTACCGGGTTAGTGTCCACCAGGGTGCGGCGGCCCACCACCTGGCCCTCTCGCATGTAGAGGCGCGGCACCCGGGCCGAGATGCCGCAGAGGATCTCGTAGCTGATGGTGCCCGCCAGCTCACCCACGTCCCCGGCGGTGATCTCCGCCTCCCCCTGCCGTCCAATGATCACCACCTCATCGTGGATAGCTACCTCCGGGATGTGGGTAACGTCCGCCATGTGCATGTCCATGCATACCCGCCCTACGATGGGGGCTTGTTGCCCCCGGATGAGCACCGCTCCCCGGTTGGAGAGGAGCCGGGGAAGCCCGTCGGCGTAGCCGCAGGGCACCAGGGCGATCTTGGTCGGCTTGTCTGCTATCCAGGTGCGCCCGTAGCTCACGCTCTCTCCCGGAGACAACGTATGCACCCGGGCCACCCTGCTCTTGAGGACCAGCACCGGCCGCAGGGCCAGGCCGTGGCTCCCGGAGGAGCCCGCCAGGCAACCGTAGAGGGCGATGCCGGGCCGCACCATCTCCAGGGCCATCTCGGGCAGATCGGCCACGGCCGCGCTGTTGGCCACGTGTCGCAACAGTGGCCGCGGAAGCCGCTCCGCCACCGCCAGGAAGGCGCGGAATTGCTGGTAGGTGTAGCTCTTGTCCGCCTCGTCTGCCGCGGCGAAGTGAGTGTACAGCCCTTGGAGCTGCAGCGTAGGAAGGGTGTCTAGGAACCGGACGAAGTCCTCTACCTCACCGGGGGCCAGCCCCAGCCGCGCCATCCCCGTGTCTACCTTGAGGTGCACGGGCACACGGGCGCCGGTGTGGCTGGACGCTTTGGCCAGGGCCAGGGCGGTCTCCCGGGTGGTGACGCTGGGAATGAGTTGATGCTGCACGACCTGGGCGGCCTCCCAGGGTGGCACGTAGCCCAGCACCACCACCGGCGCCGTGATCTCCGCTCGGCGGAGCTGCATGCCCTCGTCCACGCAGGCCACTCCCAGGTGAGTCGCCCCGGCCTGCAGGCTGCTCCTGGCGACAGCCACGGCGCCATGGCCGTAGCCGTTGGCCTTCACCACGGCCATGATCTGGCTACCCGGGCCGATGCGACCACGCACCTGGCGGAGGTTGTGCTCCAGCGCGTCCAGGTCTATCTCAGCCCAGAGGGGGCGGCCCTGCTCACGCATTTTCGGGCTCTTCTTCCTCCTCCGGCTCGCGCCGACCCGCGGTGAGGCCAAGTGGTAGCACCGCTTCCAGCCGCTCCTTGGATTTTCTGGGTGGCGGCAGGGAACGCACGGCAGCGCGGAAGGCCTTGACCGAGGCCACCGGCACGACTACGCCGCTCACCCCGGCGTCTCGCAGTGGCTGGAGCGCCTCCGTCCCCACCGATCCAGGAAGCAGCACCAGCACCGGCTTGCGGGCAAGGCTGGCTATCCGGAGGCACTGCAGGTACTGCTGGAGAGAGAGTCGCTCGCCACCCATGATCCGGAAGAGCACGGCTTCCACGGGCAGCCGCTCGATCTCTCGTACGAAGATGTCGGACCAGGCCGGCTCGATCTCCAGCACCTTGTCGGTCCGCTCCTCGGTGAGGATGTCTGCCGAGAGGGTCTCGTTGCTCAGCAGCACGAAGTCGCATCCCGCTCGCTGGAGGCGGTCCACGATATCCTTGCCGCCGGCCGTCAGCGCGGCCCCCATGAGGGTCCTGCGGGTGGCGTTGCGCAGCGTGCGGATGGTGTCGTCGGTGGTGGCGGGTCCCACGGGCGCCAGCACCGCATCGGCCTCCGACTGGGCCGCCTGGGAGGCAACCTCCGCTTCTGCCATCTCCACCGAGGCCATGACCAGCATGGCCGGCGGAGTCGGGCGCACGGCTACGGGGGCAAATCCTACGGGCTGGCCCCCTCCCCGAGAGAGCTCCTTCAAACGGTCGGTCAGTTTACCCATATTGGCACACCATGCTATAGAGATCGTCAGGCCCTCCAAGAAGTGAACGTTGGCCTGCCGCCATTGTATCAAATCTCGGCCTAGAGCAGCGCCCGCAGCTCCTGCGCCGGATCCCGGAGCCGGTCCAGCCTGGCCGACAGGTCCGTGCGGCGCCGGATCATCCGCTGGAGGGTGATGAACTCCCGCTGGGGAGCGTTCACACCCAGGTACGCCCGCAGCACCCCCTCCTTGAGGTAGAGCACCGTGAAGGCCTGGTCGCCGAGGTCACCTCGCAGCAGCACCCGGTCGTGCTCCCGCTCCTCCCCCGCAAACTCCAGGTGGAGGTCGAAGATATCGGACCAGACATAGGAGAGGAGGTCGTAGGGGCGCGGCTCCCCCGCCATGTTCTGGGCGGCCAGGAGCCCGGTGTACTCGGCGTGGCCCCAGTGCTCCACGCGACGGCGCTTCTGGAAGATGGGATCGTAGTAGTTCACTACGTCCCCTGCGGCGAAGACGCCCGGCTGGGAGGTCTCCAGGTACTCGTTGGCCACCACGCCGTTGGCTACCGCAAGGCCGGCGGCCTCCGCAAGCTCCACGCTGGGCTGGATGCCCACGCCGACGCACACGAAGTCGCAGGGCAGTTCGTGGCCCGAGTCCAGCGCCACGGTCTCGGCGCGGCGGCGGCCGGCAATGGCCAGGGGTGCAGTCCCCGTGCGAAAGGTCACGCCCCGGGCCTCGGCGTAGCGTTGGAAGTAGGCTGCCAGCTCCTGGTCCAGGAAACGGCTCCAGATGGTGGGCGCGGCCTCTATCACCGTGACGGCCACGCCCAGATGGGTGAGGGACGCCGCCAGCTCCATCCCGATAAACCCTGCTCCGATGACCACGGCGCGCCGGCCAGGCAGGGCATCGGCCCGGATGGCCTCGGCGTCGCCAAGGGTACGGAGGTAGCGCACGCCGGGCAGCTCGGCGCCGGGTACGGCGAGGCGACGGGGTCGGCCACCCATAGCCAGGAGGAGCTTGTCGTAGTCCAGGAACGCGCCATCCGCCAGCGCCACCCGCCGCTCTGCCAGGTCCAACGCCTGGGCCGCTACTCCCAGCCGGAGCGCGATGCCCTGCTCGTCATAGAAGCGGGCGGGATGCAGCAGCACCCGCTGCCGGGGCCACTCGCCCCGCAGGTACTCCTTTGAGAGGGGTGGATGGTCATAGGGCGCTTCGGCTTCCTGGGAGACGAGGGTGATGGCGGCATCCTGGTCCAGCCGCCGGAGCTGCGCCGCCGCCCGTGCGCTGGCGATGCCGCCACCGATAAGGACGTAGCGCTCCGGCATTGATCTCCCTACCCGTGCGTGTCCTACCTATTCTAGGAGTCAGCCGAAGAGCTGTCGAACACGGTTAGTCACGAGTGTTTAACAACGTGTTTGGCCGCTCGTGGTGAGCCCTTCGGCAGGCCCCTTCGACGTTGCTCAGGACAGGCTCAGGACAGGCTTGTCGAACCACGGCGCTCGCCCTTCGACAAGCTCAGAGTGAGCGGATTCTTAAACACTCTCCACCTCAGGCTCAAGCCTGAGGCATGCTGAGCGGCTATACTGCAGGCTTCAGCCTGCTGAGCGGAGTTACTAAACACGCGCGTTAGTCACGAGGGTGTCGGCTGGACAACTTATCTGGTAGGTTTTATGATCTCGCCACACCAGACTAGGGGGAGGAGGCTGAGCCATGGTAGCCACGAAGAGGAAGCCACCACGCAGCATCTGGATGTTCGGGCTGCAGTCTGACGAGCCGACGGAGGCGCAGCGGCGCGCCCACGCGAAGGAGCTATCGGAGCGCTACGGGATGACTATTGAGCTGCCTCCGATACCCAGGGCCGAGGAGCTGCGGCTGCGGGCGCCGCGCATCAAGCCTCCGGACGCGATCGCCGAGTTCTGCTATCAGGACAACTACGAGCGAGCGCTGCACGCCGGCTATCGCACCGGCCTGGCCCTGCGGGGCGAAACGCTGAACCCGCCCGACGTGGTGGCGCATCCCCGCACCGAGGAGGAGCTAGAGAGAGTCCTAGAGTGGTGCTCCAAGAACGGGTACGCCACCATCCCCTATGGCGGCGGCTCTTCTTCCGTAAACGGCGTCACCCCCCCTGAAGGATGGGACGGTATCGTCACCATCGACATGGACCAGTTCGACCAGGTGCTGGAGATCGACGCGACCTCCCGGGCGGCGCGTATCCAGGCCGGGGTGTTTGGCCCGGAGCTGGAAGACCAGTTGCGGCCCCACGGCTTCACCCTCCGGCATTTCCCCCAAAGCTTTGCCGGGTCCACCCTGGGCGGTTGGATCGCGACCCGCTCCGGCGGGCACTATGCTACCAAGGACACCCATATCGACGACTTCGTGGAGTCGGTGCGCATGCTGACCCCCATGGGGTGGTGGGAGTCGCGACGAGTGCCCGCCAGCGGCGCAGGGCCAGACCCGAACCGCCTGGCGCTGGGCAGCGAGGGGATCCTGGGCATCATCACCGAGGCGTGGATGCGGATTCAGGCCCGACCCACCTATCGGGCCACCGCGGGCGTCACCTTCCCGTCCTGGGAGAAGGGCTATGAAGCGGTGCGGCAGATCGTGCAGAGCAAGCTGTGGCCGGCTAATCTGCGGCTGCTGGACCCCGAGCTGGCTCGGGGAAGCGCCGGGTTGGACGGGACAAGGGCGCTCCTGGCGTTGGGATTTGAGTCTGCCGACATGCCGCAAGAGTGGCCGATGCGCCAGGCCATCAGGATAGCCCGGGAGAACGGTGGCCAGATCGACGACGATGCGATCCTGTACGCCGATTCGGGGCAGTATACCGGGCGTGGTGGGGCGGTTGGGGCCTGGCGGGATGCCTTCATTCCTCGTGGGGGTGGCCTGGCCGCAGGCCTGGGGACCGTAGGGGGTACGGTAGAGACTGCGATCACCTGGGAGCGCTGGCCCGAGTTTGACCGGCAGGTACGGGAGGCCTTCGCGAAAGTGCTAAAAGAGGTGTGTGGTGGAGGTACCCTAAATTGCCGCTTCACCCACGTCTACGTGGATGGGCCTGCCCCGTACTACACCTTTGCGGGGTTCTACAGACCCGGCCTCGGGACCCAGGAGCAGGCGGCCGTCAAGAAGGCGGCCTCGGATGCCATCATGAAGGCGGGAGGCACCATCACCCACCACCATGCAGTGGGCCGCCAGCACAGGCCCTGGTACGATCAGGAGCGGCCCGAACCTTTTGCGGTGGCCCTGCGGGCCGCGAAGCGAGCTTTAGACCCCAACTGGGTGATGAATCCGGGGGTGCTCATAGACCCTTAGGCTGACGACGTTATGAGCGGCGAGCCGGGGGTGCCGGAACGCTTCAACGAGATGCTTAAGGCTGGTATCGACCCGGTGACCCTTTACGAGGTGGTCAACGTCAGCTCGGGTAGCCGGATGATCCAGGGGGAATCCGGGCGCTGTTGGAGCGCACCTGGGATGACCCTACGCTCTCCCTGGAGCTCGCCAGCAAGGACCTGAGTCTGGCCGTGCAATTGGGCCATGAGCCAGTACTTACTTGCGAAAAAACGCGCTATAAAGAAGCCGCTCATGGTGAGCTTGTCGAACCTGCCTGCCGCAGGCAGGTCTGGCGGGGTGGCCCCCAGCCCCAGATTCCCTTCGACCATGCTCAGGGCATCCTTCGCTGCCGCTCAGAATCGTCCATGCCGCTTGCGAGTGGCGCCACAACCAATGAAAACCCATGTGCCAGGTTTCCCCCTCCCTCCTGCGGCAGGCTCAGGACAGGTCTAACTCCCTCCCACCAGGGGAGGGAGGACAAGGAAGCCCCCTCTCCCTTGATGCCTGTCCTGAGCGAAGTCGAAGGGGGAGAGGGGTGGGGTGAGGGTGCACCACCTTTTTCAGAGCAATCGTCCATGCCGCTTGGCAGCGCCACCATCAGGGATGAAAATGATGGAGCGTCTGCCCGTGCGCGGGTCGTGTCAGTGTGGCGCTGCGAGCCTGTAGGTCCCATCTGACCCGGGTGGCTGTGGGCACCTGCGAGTGTGCGAGCGAGCACGGGGAAGCAGTTCCTTGCCAGAAGGCCACCTCGCGGGCGGATAGGTTGAGAACGTCGAGGTCTGTGATGGAGGTGCTGTATGCCCGCGGTGCCGGAGTGGAGGTACACAAGAAGACCGTGATGGCCTGCGTGCTCACGCCCGAGGCGCGCACGGTGCGGGAGTTTGGGACGATGACCCAAGGCCTGGGGGAGAGCTGGCAGGAGCTGCTGGAGGTGATGGACGACCTGCGGGCCGTCCGATGCGACGTGCTGACCATCGGCCAGTACCTGCGCCCCAGCAAAGATCACCTGCCGGTGGAGCGCTTCTACACGTCGGGGGAGTTCCTCCGGCTGAAGGATGCGGGGCTGGCCCGGGGCTTCGGCCACGTGGAGTCGGGCCCTCTGGTGCGCTCCTCCTACCACGCCCATGAGCAGGCGCTTCTTACGTGACTTTTCTTCAGAGTACTACTCGTGTAGGATAACCAGAGGACAGAGCATACTAACATTCTATTTGGAAGGCTGCGAAAATGGCTGACAAGATTGACGTTGAAAAAGCAGCAAATTGGCTCAACAGCCGGTGGCAAGGGCCGAAAACGTGTCCAGTTTGTCATAACAATAACTGGACTATAGGACAAGATCTGGTAGAAATTCGCCCCTTCATGGGAGACCACTTCATAGGCTTCGCCGGTGGCTCTGTATTACCGCTCTTCGCGGTAACTTGCAAGATCTGTGGGCACACGCTCCTCTTCAACGCCATTGTCGCCGGTTTACTAAAGCTAGAAACTGCCGGTGGCCCAAAGCGGTTTGGCAATGGACTCAACAACAATCCTCAGAGTCTCTAAGCTGGAACAGAGATGAGACTATCGTCATACGTTCTTCTGATAGAGAAGTTCGATACGCGATACGGTACTCTGATTGGGGTCGACTCAAACGCAATATTCAAAGCGTGCAGCCTCCTCCAAGAAGCCTGACAACTTGGTATGGAATCTTATTCGGAGTAGCTGTCACTGCACTCGGCTCGTTTTTCCCCATAGCTTTCTCTCAAAACCTGCCAACCTTGTTAGCCCTATTCTACGGACTCCTCGCTGTTTTCAGTTTTGTCCTCGCCTGCGTCCTTGTATGGCTCGACAATAAGCTTAACAAGAGAACCACTACGGAGCTTAAGGCCATCGAGTCGGATATGGATGACATTGAAGGTATGTTCCCTCAACGCTCTATAGAGAGCTAGCATGTCCTCGGCAGCCGCCGCGCCTGGCTGGCAGATAGCGTATACAATAGAGTGGTGGGGTCGGGCTGGAGGGTCGCGTCGGTTCGCTGCCCGGACGAGGAGGCAGCATGGACGGCACATGGGAGTATAAGGTGTCCTACGTGGACTTCCGGGGGCGCATCTCCACCGAGGGAGCGGAGTTCATCCGCCAGGGTGGCGAGCACCGCACCGGGTTTGTCCGCAAGTACCTGGACGTGTTGGGCAACGAAGGCTGGGAGCTGGTGGGGATCCATCCCCTGGTCGGCTCCACCAGCTACTTCATACTGCGGCGCCCCAAGACGCAAGCCAAGGCCGGCGAGGCCGCTGCATAGACTAACGGAGCTACGAGCGTAGAGGGCGGCTGACGGCGCGGCCCTCCACCCGCCTCACCTCACTGACCCCAGAGGCCCCGTTTGGACTCCCGGGCCTCCCGCTCCAGCCGGCGCAGGAGCTCCTGGTGCTTCACGTCCGGCGGGTAGGAGACTGCCCGGGCGTAGCCCTCTTCCACCAGGGTGGCGTTGACCATGTTGCCGTCCACGTAGACGTAGCGCAGCAGTCGGCCGAAGCGGTCGGTCTCGCTCACGTCCTTCTCCAGGGTAACCAGCTTGCCCTCCACCAGTTGCCGGTTGCGCTCCGTGGCCTCCTTGCCGAAGGCCTGCGCCGGACGGCGGGGGTCCACGGTCTCCGGGGTGTCGATGCCGATGTAGCGCACCGCGTGGTCGCGCCCGCCGATGAGCACGTGAATGGTATCGCCATCTACCACCCGGAGCACTCTGGCGCCCCCCTCACCGGCGCTGCCTCCCAGCAGGGAGGGCGCGCCTAGGCGTGCCAGGGCCACCGCAAGCCCAACCAGGAGAAGCACCACCAGTGCAAAGACGGTGGGCGCCCGGGAGAACGCTCTTCTTCGGGACACTCCTCTTTCCTTCAGTCGGACAGGGTTCTTATAATAGAGGACACGGCAGCGCCAGGAGGTCCGAGTCTGAAGGTCACCGCCCGCTTCTTCGCATCAGCCAGAGACGCCGTGGGCCAGAGCCAGCTTGAGCTGGAGGTCGCCGAGGCGACCAGCGTGGACGGCCTGCTCCAGCGCCTGGTCTCCGACTACCCCCGCCTGGGGGGGCTGGCCCGCTTCCTCATGGTCGCGGTCAACACCGAGTACACCACCCTGGAGCAGACGCTTCAGCCCGGCGATGAAGTCGCCTTTATTCCCCCGGTCAGCGGAGGATGCCATGTTTAAGATTACCACCGAGGCGCTGGACCCGCGCGCCCTGGAGGCGCTGCTGGTGACACAGGAGGATGGCGCCGTGGCCACCTTTCAGGGGGTGGTGCGCATCCACTCGCGGGGCAAGGTGGTGTCCTACCTGGAGTACGACGCCTATGCCCCCATGGCGGAGAAGGTGATGGCCCAGATCGCCCAGGAGGTGGCCGACCGCTGGGACGTTCGGCGGGTGGGGGTCTGGCACCGCACCGGACGCCTGGAGATCGGGGAGACCAGCATGGTGGTGGTGGTGGCCTCGCCCCACCGCAAGGAGGCCTTCGAGGCCTGCCGCTACGTAGTGGACCGGGTGAAGGCCATCGTGCCCATCTGGAAGAAAGAGGTCTGGGAGGACGGAGAGAGCTGGGTGGAGGGCGAGACGCTGGCGGGCCAGCGGCAGGCCGGCGCGTCCGCCAAGGACGCTGGCCTGAGCTGAGCCGCCAGGCCCGTTTGGGATAGTAGCTCATGGTAACAGGGCGATGTCAACGCTGGATTAACTCCGCTCGAACTCAGGCTTGAAATCAGCAAGTGTATTAGCAACCTGCGCCTTGATGTTCTCAAGCGTCTCTTTGACGGGCAAGCCGTCCTCGGAGGCTATGAAAAGGGTGAGGTGGAACTGCATGTATATGCGCGTTCCACCGAAGTCTCCATGACCGGAGATAACCAAGCCCCTACCAGGTGGAACTATATCTGTGGGGTCTGGACTGTGGATTGCGGCGATTTTCCCTCGATGGATGTGGACGATCAGATGCCGATGTTTATCTCGGTGAGAAATGGTTCTAAGGAGCTTCGTCCAATCCGCTCCGTTGTACGGCTGCAACCGCTCGATAGCTGCCGCGTGGGTGTCATTGACTCCCTTTGAGGTAGCGATTGCGCCTTCTCCTGAAACGCTCTGGTGCGTCCTCAATTAAGAACTGAGTGGTGTCTTGTTCAATGCCGGAATCCAGCAAGGCAATTTCATAGGTAAGGTAGTCAAGCGCAGTTCTCAGAGAGTGTTTAATAACTCCGCACTGCAGGCTGAAGCCTGCAGCATAGCCGCTCAGAATGCCTCAGGCTTGAGCCTGAGGTGGCAGGTTGATAAACACCCTCGTTCTCAGATTATGGATAGTCTCGCCCACAAGCAAGGGGATTCTTGGAGGGATGGGACTCTCTGGCCGCACGAACGTGAATGGTATGCCGGGCTCCGGATTGATGCGCCCGTTCTCGAGCGTGAGTTCGTACTCTTTGTCCATGAAGGCCTTAATAACAGTCTCTAGCTCTCCAAAGTGTTCTTCTGCCCGACTAAGTCGGAGATAGGCACCGTCGAGAGGATGCTCCATGAGGTATACCCTCTTTTTTCTAGAGAGATCGATCCCCCTGGCAAAGCATGCCCTGAGCCTGACGAAGGGAGGCTGCGCTTCTCTCCCTTAGTTAAACACCCTCACCCGCTCAGCCTGAGCCTGTCCTGAGCAACATCGAAGGGCATGTCGAAGGCTGAGCGGGGCTGCTCCCTGTTCCCTTTACCGCCTCCCGCGCCCGTAGCGCGGCGTGGGGCGGCGCTCCTGCTCCCGCAGCCGCTCCTGGGTGCGGTAGTCGGGCGCATCGATGTGAATGACGATGCTCCCGCGGGGGTCCACGATCCGGGAGGTCAGGGCGGGCGACACCTGGGCCAACTCGTCCAGGCCGCAGCTCAGCGTGATGACCGTGGGCAGGCGGCCGTTGTAACGGTAGTTCAGGAGCTGAAAGAGCTTCTCGCGCGCCCAGGGGCTGCTGGACTGGGTCCCCAGGTCGTCCAGGATCAGCAGGGGCGTCGTCCGCACTCCCTCAAAGAGGGCGTCGTAGGGCAGCTTGCTCTCCGGGGCAAAGGCGGCGCGCAGGTGGTCCAGCAGGTCCGGCACCACCACGAAGAACACGGGCTTCCCCTGCTGCAACTGAGCGTTGGCGATGGCCGCAGCCAGATGGGTCTTGCCGCTGCCATGGGGGCCGATGAAGACCAGCCAGCCCTCCGGCTCCCGCGCGAAGCGGACGGCGTTGTCGAAGGCCGCGCGCAGGGTCTGCTGTTGGGCCGCGGTGGCGTTCATGCCCTCGGGTTCATAGTTCCGAAAGGTCATCTGGCTCAGCAGCTCCAGGGCAAGGGCGCCCCGGTACTGGTAGAGCACGTCGGCGTGCTCCTCCAGCGACCACACCTGCGCTATCTCCGGGTCGCAGAGGCGGGTGCGGAGGCGTTCGTCCAGGGTCTCCAAGGGGCCGGCCGCGGTCACCACCGTAGGTAGCTGCGCGCTGTAGCGGTGGCTCAAGATCTGATAGAGCTTCTCCTGGGCCCAGGGGGTGCTGCTCTGGGCGCCCAGATCGTCCAGCACCAGGCAGGGCGCCGCCCGCACCTGCTCAAAGAGTTGATCATAGCTCTCGGCGCTCGCGGGGTTGAAGGCGGCGCGCAGGTGGTCCAGCAGGTCCGGCACCACCACAAAGAGGGCGGGCGACCCTTGCGCCAGCAGCGCGTTGGCGATAGCCGCCGCCAGGTGGGTCTTGCCGGAACCGCTGCTGCCCGTGATGACAAACCACCCCTGGGGGTCACCAGCGTAGGCCTGCGCGGCGTCCAGGGCGCCCTGAAAGCGCTCCTGGTTGGTGGGATCGCCGCTGCGGCCGCCGCGGACCAGGCTCTCGAAGGTCATGCGCACCAGGGGCCCCAGGTTGCTGTAGCGCTGGAGCCGCGCCAGCCGCTCTGACTCCAGCTCTTGCTGCGTGCAGGCGCAGGGCATCGCCTGGCCGAAGTCGGGATGGGCCTCCGCCACTGCGGGGTAGACGAAGCCCACGCCCCCGCAGAGGGAGCAGGAAGGCCCATCCGATGCGGTGCCCGGCCCGGGTACTGCCGGGCGGGGCCTAGCGAGAGAAGAGGCGTCCGTAGGGCCCGCTGAGGTACTTCTCCTGGTAAGTTGACTCCTTCTGAGGATGTCCCCCACGCTTTCCATCATCCTTCCCTTCGGTTTTCCAGCGCTGCAAGATGGCTTCGATGTAGCGCCAGTGGCGCTGGTTGCGCTCGCTGGCGATCTGGAACGCTTCTTGAATCCATTGGGCCGGGTACTCCTGCTCCGCCTGCTGCAACCGCTCCGCCATCAGGGGCGTCAGCAGTCCGATGTTCTCCTCGTACAGGGTGAAGATGTCCGGCTGCGGCTGCGCCACCGCCAGCGGAGCGGTGTCCTGAGCTCGTCGCAGGGCGGCCCGCGGCTCGCCCGGGAGAGCTAGCGCGCCCCGCCGGATGGCCTCGGCTGCCCGCCGGTTCTGGGGCGTGTTCAGCAACACCCACTCTCGCCCGTCGGGCGCTCGTGGCAGGAGGAGCGTGCCCCGCTCGACGGCGGCCCCCAGGCCACGCGGCCCTTCGGCACGGACGTCCCGCCCCAGCCGGGTGAACCCCGCGGCCAGCGCGGGGTCCTCCAGCAGTGCGTGGAGGGTCACGGCTCGGGGGTAGCCCCGTCGGGCTCCCAGGAGGCGAAAGAGCTGGAGGGTGACCAGCAACTCGGCCAAGTCCTCGACCTGAGGCAGCACGTCGCTAAAGAAGACCCGGGGGATGGCCACGTACTCGGGCCGGCTGGGGAAGCCGGGGAAGGTCCTCATGCCGGCGGGAAGACCTCGGGCGGCTGCACGCCCGGCGCGGCCAGGTCGTAGAAGCGGGCCGTCTTCTTCTGGAAGTAGAGGTCTACGTCGCCAGTGGGCCCATTGCGGTGCTTGGCGATGATGATCTTGGCGATGCCCTCCGGGTAGCGCCTGGTGGGATAGTGCTGCTCCCACGCCTCCTTGGTAAAGTAGGCGTCCTCCCGGTAGATGAAGGCCACTACGTCGGCGTCCTGCTCGATGCTGCCGCTGTCCCGCAGGTCGGCCAACTGCGGGATGTGCGGGTGGCGGGCCTCCACGGCCCGGCTGAGCTGGGAGAGGGCCAGCACCGGCACGTGAAGCTCCCGGGCCAACCCTTTGAGGGCGCGGGAGATCTCCGCCATCTGCTGCACCCGGTTCTGCTGGGAACGATAGTCGGAGGAGCCGCCATCGGTGATGAGCTGCATGTAGTCTACGATCACCATGTCCAGCCCCACGTCGTAGTGGAGGCGGCGGGCCTTGCTGCGGATCTCCAGGGCACTGATGATGGGGGTGTCGTCGATGTAGATGGGCGCGTCGGAGAGGATGCCCGTGGACTCGATGATCCGGACCTCCTCCTCCTGGGTCAGGTACTTGGGATCGATGTGCCCCAGACGCAGGCGTTGGACATCTACGCCCGCTTCCCCGGAGAGGAGCCGCTCCACCAACTGGTCCTTGGCCATCTCCACGCTGAAGATGGCCACGTGGGCCCGCTGCTTCACGGCGGCGTGGTAGGCCATGTTCAGGGCCAGGCTGGTCTTGCCCAGGCCAGGCCGGGCGGCAATGATCACCAGGTCCGAGCGGTGCAGCCCGCCCAGCACCCGGTCCAGCCGCTCGAAACCCGTGAGGATCCGGGGGATACGAGCCTCCCGGTTCTCCTCGGCGCCCTCGCCCCGCAGGTAGCGGTCGATGACCTCCCGGATGTGCTCGAAATCCTGGGGCGAGCGGCCCGTGCGCAGGTGAAAGAGGATGTCCTCCGCCTTGTCCAGCACGGCGTCGGCGTCGGGGCCGCCCTCGTAGCCCAAGGCGGCGATCTGCCCCGCGGCATCGATGAGGCGGCGCAGCGTGGCGGTGCGATGGACGATCTGCGCGTACTGCTCGGCGAAAACGGAGGTGGGGACCGCGGTGACCAGATAGCTGAGATACGCGTGGCCCCCCAAGTCCTCCAGATGGTCGGCGGTGGCCAGCTCGTGGGCCAGGGTGATCTGGTTGATGGGCTCCCGGCGGTCGTAGAGGGCCAGGCAGGCTTCGAAGGCCCACCGGTTCTTCTCCCGGAAGAAGTCCTGGGGCCTGAGGAAGGAGGCCAGCTTGAACACCACCTCCTCATCCAGGAGCAGTGAGCCGAGGACGGCCTCTTCCGCCTCTACGTCATGAGGGGGGAGCCGGTCCTGATACATGCGCGCGGCCCTAGGCGCCGTCCTGAGCTTGCCGAAGGGCGCCGGACTCCGGGGCCGGCGCCCCTTCCGCCTGGACGACGACGGTGACGGTGGCCGTCACGTCGCCGGCCAGGTGCACCTGGACGGGGTAGCTGCCTACGTGGCGGATGGGGTCCTCCTCCACGGTGACCCGCCGGCGGTCAAAGGCGTGCCCGGTGAGCTTCTGAAGCTCCTCCGCGATGTGGGCTTTGGTGATGGAGCCGTAGAGCCGGCCTTGGCTGCCCACCCGGGCGCCGATGGTGAGGGTGGCGCCGTCGAGCCGCTGCGCCAGTTGCTCCGCCTGCGCCTCCAGCCGGGACTCCCGTCGGGACTGGGCCTGGCGCTGCTCCTCCAACTGCTTGAGGACGGCCGGAGTAGCCACGGCGGCCAGCTTGCGGGGGAGCAGGAAGTTCCGCCCATAGCCCTCGGCCACCTCCTTCACCTCCCCGGCCCTTGCCACGTTGGGCACATTCTCCAAGAACACTACTTTCACGCTGTTGTCCTTCTCTACCAGGTTCGCCCCTTGCGCTCCATAGCCAGCTAACGTATCATAGTAGCACATTTGTCCTGGGCACACTAGCAGGGCGGAAAAGGTATTTCCGCTTGTCCTGAGCCGCGTCCTGAGGCTCTCGAAGGGCCTGTCGAAGGACGAGTGGCTCATGGTTCGACAGGCTCACCATGAGCGGTTTTTCAACAGCCTGCTAGGGGGGCGTCGGACGGATTATACTCGACGCCAGGAAACGCCTGGCAAGGGGTGGCCGTGCCTGCGAGTTGTCCACATATCCACATAATGTTTGTGGTTTAGTAAGGAGTGGAGGGGTAGAGAGCGTATCATAAGCCCGTTCTTCGAGCCTGGTCGAGAAGCATGTCCTGAGCATGCCGAAGGGACGGGCGTTGGTCGAGCGTGTCGAGACCACGCCCGTGCTAAACACCCTCGAGGGGTAGTGGTTTGACCGGCCCCGCGCCCCTGGGGTTTAATGGGGCAGACTGAGTGGCGGTGAACTTCCCGCTCGTGGTGAGCCTGGTTTACCTGAGCCTGCCGAAGGGAACCGTGAGCGGGCACTCCCCCTTCGATGAACTCCGGGCGAGCGGAATTCTTTCACGACCCTCTGAGGACAATGCGCCCCTGCCTGCGGCAGGCAGGGCGGTGGAGGAGCAATGGAGAGGCCCCTGGTAGTCCGAGAGCCGGAAGTGTACCTGATCTCCCGACAGGTGGTGGTGCAGGAGGAGCTGGAGCGCTTCCTCCAGCGGGAGGGCTTCTCCTGGGACTACCGGGACCGGCAGCCCTGGCCGCCGGAGCTCATCGTGGAGTCGGCGGGACGCCTCTGCTACCTCTCCTTCGGCGCCGGCCGCAGCTCCCTGTCGGAGTACGTCCGCAACATCCTGGAGTCCCGCCATGGCTCGGTGCTGGAGCACGCCGTGTGGGGCTTCATCTTCACCGGGGTGTCTCGCTCCCTCACGCACGAGCTGGTGCGCCACCGGGCGGGCATGGCCTACTCCCAGCTCTCGCAGCGCTTCGTGGATGAGGGCCGAGCGAAGTTCGTGCTGCCGCCGGCCCTCCAGGGCCACCCAGAGGAGGAGCAGCGCTGGGAGCGGGAGGTGGCCGAGGACCTGGCCAACTACGTGGCCCGGGTGGAGCGGATGATGGCCTGGCCCGAGTTCCAGGCGATCAAGAACCGCACCGAGCGCCGCAAAATGGTGCGGGAGGCGGCCCGGGCCAACCTGCCCAATGCCACGGAGACCATGATCTTTGCCACCGGCAACGCCCGGGCCTGGCGCAACATCATCGAGCTGCGGGTCAGCGGCCACGCGGAGGCAGAGATCCGCCGGCTCCAGTACAAGGTGGCCCAGGTGCTGGTGCGGGAGGCCCCCCACATCTTCGGCGACTACCAGTTCACCCCGCTGCCCGACGGCACCTACGAGGCGCATACCGAGAACGTGAAGGTGTAGCGCCCGCCCATCCCCGCGTATAACTTGTGATTGTTTTATCTATCTTGCCAATCGCATAGGATTGCTCTATCCTTTCCTAATCTGGAGTTGGCCGTCGTCGCGGGCGCAGTCGCGGCCTGCCCCGGTAGTGAAAGGAGCCGGCCATGAGGCAACGCGTAGAGTCTGGGAGGCTTCTTCGGATTGGCCTGGTGACTGTCGTCTGTGCCACGCTGCTGCTGGCGTGCGCGCCTGGGGCAGCTCCCGAGCCCGGGCCGGCGGCGCCCCAGCAGCCCGGCTCAGGCCAGCCCAAGTACGGTGGTGTCCTCCACATCGTGGACACCGACGATCCTCCCAGCCTGGACCTGCACCAGGAGTCTACCACCAGGGTTCAGAGCATCATCTGGTCCGCCTACAACAACCTGGTGATCTTTGATCCGGCGGACCCCAACAAGATCATCCCCGACGTGGCCCAACGCTGGGAGGCCGGCAAGGACGGCAAGAGCTACACCTTCCACCTCCACAGGGACGCGCGGTTCGCCAATGGGAATGCCCTCACCGCCGAGGACGTGAAGTTCTCCCTGGAGCGGATGAAGGACCCCCCAAAGGGCGTCATTAGCCCCCGACGGGACGCGCTCAAGCCCATTCAGCGCATCGAGACCCCCGGCCCGTACACCGTCACCCTGGTGCTGGAGCGTCCCTACCAGGCACTGATGCCCACCCTGGCCCAGGGCTGGATGGCCATCTATGACAAGGAGTTCATAGAGGCCAAAGGCCAGGATGTCATGAAAAAGGAGGTCATGGGCAGCGGCGCCTTCCAGCTCAAGGAGTACCTCCGGGGTACCAGCATCGAGATGGAGAAGAACCCGGCCTACTGGCAGAAGGGCGTGCCCTACCTGGACGGGGTGAAGAAGTTCATCATCCCTGACCAGGGCACCCGGTTCGCTGCGCTGCGCACCGGCCAGATCCACATGCAGGGCGTGGATGCCGGCGAAGCCACAGAGCTGAGGCAGACCATGGCGGATAAGATCGCGGTGCAGCGCGGCCCCTCCATCGGCTGGAACACCCTGAACCTCAACAGCCGCCGCAAGCCCTACGACGACGCCCGGGTGCGCCAGGCCATCCTCCTGGCCATAGACCGCAACGAGGCCATCAAGCTGGTGTACCAGGGCGAAGGTGTCCTGGGTGGCTACGTCCCGCCCTCCAGCCCCTTCGCCCTCCCCCAGGAGGAGCTGGTGAAACTGCCCGGCTACGGCGCCGATAAGGCCGCGGATCGGGCCAAGGCCAGGCAGCTCCTGGCCGAGGCCGGCTATGCCAACGGCTTCCAGACCACCTTCACCGTCCGCAAAGGCTCGGAGGACCTGGCCATCTTCTCCCAGGACCAGCTCAAGCAGGTGGGCATCGACGCCCGGATCGTCATCCTGGAGTCGGCATCGGCGTACAACGACGCCACCAAGGGCGATTTCGACATCCTGCCCTGGGGCCACGGGCTGGCCCTGGATGATCCGGACGCCCACTACCCGGAGCTCTACCTGTGCGGCGCGCCCCGCAACTACTCCGGGGTGTGCGACCCCAAGGTGGACGAGCTATGGCTCAGGCAGTCTCAGGCCCTGGACGTGGGGGAGCGGAAGAAGCTGGTGTGGGAGCTGGAGAAGCACGCCGTGCCCCAGGCCATCAAGGTGGTCCTGGGATGGGGGCTGGCCCGCCACGCGCAGTGGAACTTTGTGAAAGGCTACCTGCGCCATGCCGGCTCCTACAACACCACCCACTACAAGCAGGTGTGGCTGGATAGGTAAGGCAGCCCAGGATTTCATCCACCAGCTCCCATCGTCGGCAGGGAATCGGTGGGCATGCGGGTGCGTACCTCAACCCCAGCCACCTCTTCGAGCAGGAGAAGCGTCGCCTCGGTACTCTTCTGACCCAGGCCCCGCCCCTTGGCCCGAAGGAAGTTCTGCTCGGCCGCAGAAGCCATCGGCATCGGCACCCCTAGTGTGGTGAATCAGAGGATCGCTGAACATGTCATTGAGTCGTGTTTCTATCTGCTTCTCGTACTGTGACTCGAATGACGGGAAGGGCGGCAAAGGTGCTATCGCGATAACCAGCGTACAGTCGCTATAATCCTTCTGAGCCTTATTCCGGCGGGTGGAGAGCACATGCGGCAACAGCGCATCGAAGTCGTCACCGGGTGTGCCTACATGAACTTTGCCGTAGCCCCGAGTCACGACTAGTTTGGCGTTCTGCGCCTTTGCCACACCGTCATGAGGCGTGGTGATCTCTACGCGATCGACCTCTTGGCCTGTTTCGTTGAACACCAACGCGTCGTACCCCTGGTTTCCAAGGACCAACTGGATCTTGTAGCTTTCGGGGTAGGCCAACACGGAGAAACGACTTAGCGGGACGAGTTCTTCGAGAACCACTTTGTAGCGCCCCTCTTTCAGAATGTCGCGGTGGCGTTCGGAATCGTCAGCCCGGACGGACTCAATAAGTCCGTCCACAAATGTGCGCAAGGTGCCGGGTGAGCGCTGTTGCTCCATCTCTGAGGCGGTGACCACGGGTAATCACATCCCTTCACGCCCAACAATGATCATGCAGTCTTCACAAAACCGGGTGTCTTGGCCGCATTCTACAACGTTTACTGCCTCTCCGAATTATCTCCTCTCCGCACGCCGCTGTCTGGCCAGCGCGAGCCTGTAGCGGGCTTCCAGCCGCAGCCACAGATAGGCGGGTATGCCCAGGGCAGCCTCAATGTCCAGCGCCGTCTCGGCAGTAATAGCCTTCTTCCCGTGGATGATCTCGCTGATAATCTGCGGCGGCCTCCCGATTCTGCTGGCAAGCTCCCGCCGGGTCATTCGGCGGGCCTTGAGCTCCTCTTCCAATGTGAAGCCAGGCGGGATGGCCACGTCGGTCTCGTAGGCAATCTTAGTCATAGTGATTGCTCACCTCCTCAATCACCACGATGCTTCCCTCCAGGCTCACAATCAGTCTCCATCTTCCCACAAGGGTCATCGCATACTGCCCCTGCCTCTCTCCGGTCAAAGGATGCAGTCTGAGCGAAGCGAAGGCGAACAGATCACGAAAATCGTCCGCATCCAGGATTAGCACGATTCGATGAACGTACCGTAGTCCTACTTGTTGTCCCCACGCGCGTACGGCTACGCTAGACAAGACAAAGGCGCGCTCGAGTTGCCGTGTCCGAAATCGTACATCCAATGTTCACCCTTTAGGTGAAGGATAAGGCTAGGGATGACGATTGTCAAGATACTCTTGACCCAGAGCAGAGTTACTGCAACTCCCCCCGTAGCTCCTCCAGCACCAGCCCGTCGGTGGGGAAGGCCAGGGGTGGTGGGCTGTCCAGAGGGAAGTAGCCCACCGCGTCGGCGTCGTCGCCGGGCTGGAGTGCGCCTCCCACTACCGTGCCCCTGAACCAAATGCCAACAGTGAGGGAGTCGGGATTGTGGAAGTTGGAGTGTACTGCATAGACTGGCCCCAGCTCCGCTTCCAGTCCCGTCTCCTCCCGCAACTCCCGAAGGGCAGCCGCCCGTACCTCCTCACCCCACTCCACGTAGCCACAGGGGATACACCAAAGCCCCTTATACAGGCCCCTGGCTCGCCTAGCAAGAAGAATTCTTGAACCTTCCAGCAGAAGCACTGCCACACCCACTGTTGGGTTGCGGTAGAAGATAAAGCCACATTGCGGACACACTAGGCGCTCCGTATCACGAAGCATACGCAAGCGCAGTCCGGCGCCGCACTTGAGGCAGAACTTGTCCTGAGCCGTGCCGAAGGAGCGGAAGTCCTCCATAAAGTGGATTATAGTGCGCCATGTCAGCTCCTGCGATGGCCTCGCCAATTACAATCCCACGTCGCCCGCGACGTGTGCGCTGTCGAAACGACCGACGGCTGTGCCCTTTCGGCGTGGCTCAGGGCAGGCTTCGACCAGCTCAGGCACCGCCGAGCCCTTTCCCGTGTTGCCTCATTTGTTACGGTTACCGAACGGCACTGGTTGCCTCAAAAAGGGTGTTACCCAACGGGCGCTGCTTGGACAGGTCGATATGCCGCAGCAGGGCATCAAGACAGGCCTCGACCTCTCGCCGCAGGGCAGCGGGGTTGAGGGCCTCGTACTGCGCCGTCAACGAGGCTTGTTGCTCTGGGGAGAGGACTCCCGAGGCTAGGAGGCGCTGGTAGGGCGTGCGGGGCGCATCG
>JACPQN010000137.1 GCA_016190485.1 Chloroflexota bacterium | reverse complement strand
TTAGCGAACCCATGTGGGAAATCCAGCGGTCGTCGCCGCTCTTAGGCCAGCACAACACCGAAATCCTGGTGCGAGAACGTACGGAACCATCCAGAAGCACGCAGGTCTCGGATCCCTCCCGCCCGCTCGTTCCCTTCGACAAAATCCGAGTCATCGACTTCACGCAAGCCGTCGCCGGGCCATATTGCACCAAGCTCCTCGCCTCCTATGGCGCCGAGGTCATCAAGCTAGAGTCCATGAGCCACCAGCAGCGGGGCCGTACCAACGCCCGGCTCGACGAGCAGATCACGCTACGGCAGCGAGTCACCTTCTCGGACATCAACGGAGGGAAACTGGGCGCGGCGCTCAACTTACGGACTGAAAAAGGACGCGAGCTGGCGAAGCGCCTGATAGCAACCGCCAACGTTGTGGTCGAAAACTTCAGCCCGCGAGTGATGCGTAGCTGGGGATTGGATTATCCGGAGCTGCGGAAGATCAAACCGGACATTATCATGGCCAGCCTGCCAGGATTCGGTCTGACCGGTCCCTCCGCAGAGTATCTGTCCGTTGCCAGTACGGTCATGGCCGTCACAGGCATGATGCAGCTCTGGACGTATCCAGAGGAACAGGTGCCCTTCGACATTCCCACGTTTCAGCCGGATTACGCCGGAGGCACGCACGCAGCCGTCGCCATTCTCGCGGCGCTCCACCAGTGGGCACGCACCGGAAATGGCCAGCACATTGAAGTGGCTCAAGTGGAAACTGCCGCGTGCCTACTAGGGCCTACCTTCCTGGAATACTCCGTAAATCACCGAGTCCCCCAGCCTAAAGGGAACCAGAACGCCTATGCTGCCCCCTACGGCTGCTATCCTTGCAAGGGAGAAGACCAGTGGTGTGTCCTTGCAGTCCAGACTGAAAAAGAATGGGAACGTTTCTGCTACGTCCTGGGTGATCCGGGGTGGGCCGAGGACGCCAAGTTCAGCACCGTCGCGGCGCGCTTGGAAAACCGAACAGCGTTGGACGCCCACGTTGCCGCTTGGACCAGGACACAGACGCCTTTTCAGGTGATGCGAGCGTTGCAGCGCGTGGGCGTGGCTGCAGGCGCGGTGCAGAATTCCGAGGACCTGTTTCGAGACCCGCAGTTGCGCGAGCGGGGCTTCCTCCGGGATCTGCACGATCCCGCAGCGCCCGGAGCTGTCCTCCCAGGGCCTGTGCTACGATTCGGCGGACTGCCAGGTAAGATCACCCGTGGCCCCGAGTTCGCAGAGCACAACGCTTATGTCTACGGGAAAATCCTGGGACTTCCCCAGCAGGAGGTCGCCGCGCTGATCGAGGAGGGAGTCATTGCCTGAAGGGGCGCTGCTTGGCCCTTCGCCCTCTCCCTCATTAGGGTCATCCGTGCCATCGGAAAATAATCCAGCATCCGCAGCGCCGCATCATCATAGTCGGTGTGGTCAAGATTCCGGGTTTCAAGAGCTACCGCGGGCAGACCCGCAGGATACGGTCGTCTTCGGGCCCGGCCACGGCGTTGGTCCGGCCATCGGTGTTGCTGGTGGCCACATAGAGGCAGCCGTCCGGCCCCTGCGCCACGTCCCTTAGCCGCCCGTACTCCCCCTGAAGCAGCTGCTCATGGCGCTCCACCTCCCGGTAGGCCGGAGCCTTCAGCCGCACCCGGTGCAGGTGCATCCCCCGCAGCGCCGTGAAGAAGAGATCACCCTTCCATGCCGTGAACGGCCCGCGATAGAAGTCGGCGCCCGCGGGCGCCCAGGTGTCCTGGCCGCTCTGGAGCACGGGGTCGATGAACCGCGGGTCGCCGGGGGCCCCCAGCGCCTCGGGCCAGCCATAGTTACCGCCCGGCACGATGCGGTTCACCTCGTCGTGGCAGCAGTTGCCCATCTCCCCCGTGGGCCCGTGCTCCGTGGCGAAGAGCTGCCGGGTGGCCGGATGCCAGGCCAGCCCCTGGGAGTTCCGGTGGCCCAGCGAATAGACCGGCGAGCCGGGGAAGGGGTTATCGGCGGGCACGGAGCCATCGGGGTTGAGCCGCAGCAGCTTGCCCGCCAGGGAGCGCCGGTCCTGGGGGAGGGAGAAGTCATTGACGTAGCCCGTGGTCAGGTAGAGCTTGCCGTCCGGGCCGAACTTCACGCGCCCGCCGAAGTTGGTGACCGCGGTGGGGATGGTGTCCAGCAGCACCCGCTCGTCGCTCGCCCTGCCCTCCCGTAAGGTGAAGCGGGACAGGCGATTCCACAGCCGCCCCTGGGGGTCTCCCGTGGTGTAGACCAGGTACAGGTAGCCGTTGCGGGAGAAGTCCGGATCCAGCGCCAGGCCCCGCAGCACGCTGGGGGCCGCGGGCGGGCGCGGCAGGGCCAGAACCGGCTGCTCCTGAAGCTTGAAACCCCCGCCCTCCGGCAGCAGCACCCGCAGCCGCCCCTCCACCTCTTCCGTCAGGAAGAGCCGGCCGTCGAGCGCGAAGGCCAGGGCCCAGGGGACGCGCAGGCCCCGGGCGATGACCTCCGTGGCGAGGGTGGGCGCTTGCTCTCCGACCAGGGCGCAGGCCGACAGGGCCGAGGTGAGCAATGCGGTAACGGCAAGCAGCCAGGGGAATGGAAGCAGCCAGCGTACCGACTTCGCCCAGTGGTCTCGCTGAGCTATCGCCCGTCTCTCCGGCGCTCCATAAGGCTGTCGCCCGCTCTCCTAGAGTGGGCCGCGCACGCAGGCGATGATCGCGAAGTCTCCGTCGCCCAGCCCCAGCCGCTGGTCGATGTCTTCCTGGCGCCAGGTCTTCCATACACCGCCGGGTTTGGTCACCCAACTCCGTCCGTCAGGCATGGAGCTGTCCCGTCCAATGAAGGGGCCGAAGGTCGCGGCGTTCCCGGGGGTCCCCTGAAGGTAGACCAAGGCGCCGTAGAAATCGCCGTCGACAAACACGTTCTGCGCACTGATGCCCACCTCGACGAGGCCAGTGGCCGTAGGCTCGACTCGTTGACGCGCCAACTCCGCCTGCTGGCGACTGAAGACCGCCGCATCGAAGGGCACAGGGTTCCTCAAGATACGGTACCGAAGGTGGGTCACTTGCCAGCGGCCCGGCGACGGGAGCGTGAACAGCACGGCCAGGGCCTGTCCTTGCTCATTGGCCGAGGTGCCCTCGTACGTCCCGTCACTGTAGTCAATGCAGGCAGTCTCGATTGGCCGCGCGGTGGACGGAGGTGACGTAAACATCCAGGCGGCCGGCCACGCTACCGCCGTGCCATCCCCCTGCACCCGCGGCCGCACCCGCCAGAAGTAGGTGGCCCCGGCCTCCAGCGGGAAGGCCGCGGGCACCGTGTAGCTGTTGGGCGGGTCGGTCACGCCCCCGTGCCGGAACTCCTGGTAGAGAAAGGCCGTCGGGCCGAAGTCCGGGGCCTTGCTGAGCTGCACCTCGTAGTAGAAGACGTCACTCCGGCTGTTGGCCCACTGGAGGGTCGGCGTGAGCGTCGAGACCTGGGCGCCGCTGGCCGGAACCACCGCGGAGAGAGTGGCGCTGCTCACCGTCGGCGTGCGGAACCGTCGCTCCGCCCAGGGGCTCCACGAGGCATCCGCCAGGTCCACAAAGCTGCTGGCGACGGAGACCCGCACCCGCCAGGTGTAGGTCATGTCCGGCAGCAGGCCGTACCACTGGGGCGGCGGCGGCACCTGGAAGGAGGCCTCGGCGGAGCCGATCTGCACGTCAACGCCGGGGCCGTCGTTGTTCGCAGGGATGACCTGGAGGTGGTACTGGGTCGTCCCCGGCGGGTTGGTCCAGGCCAGGCTCGGCCCGAAGGAGGTGAGGGTGGCCCCATCGGCCGGGCCGGTGAGGATGGGGGCGCTCATCGCGGGCGGAGGCGCTGGCGTTGCTGCGGTGACCACCACCGTCCCCCGCATGGAGGGGTGGATGGCGCACAGATAGGAGAAGGAGCCTGGGGTGTCGAAGGTGAAGCTGAAGGACCGTCCGGTATCCAGGACCCCGGAGTCCCAGCCACCGGCGGTGCTGGTGGCAGTGTGGGGCGCCTGGTCTTCGTTGGTCCAGGTCACCGTCGTGCCCACGGGGACGGAGATGGTACCCGGGCTAAAGGCGAAGTTCCTGATGGCTACGGATACCGTATCGGCGGCGGCGGGCGTGCTGGCGCCCAGCAGCGCCGCGGCAAGGGCCAACATCAAGAGCGCAAGGGTGCCCAGGAGAGAGCGTTCAGTAACGGGGAGTCCAGAGGGGCGGATCCCCTTTGGCAGGGGGTTCGGGGGATGTGCCCCCGAACAAATAAAACCCCGAAGGGGTTCCGTGAACCCCCTGCCAGGGGGTTTGGGGGTGTTATGAAGCACCCCCCTCAGGAGGTACAGTAAGAGTCGTCTTGCTCTCACAATTATGGGCCCGTAGTCTCCAGGTACAATCAATGTGGCAGAGGGCCAAGCACAAGGCCCCGTAGAGGCGGATCCGTCACTCACCCTTGCTCCCGAACCAGGCCCCGCAGGCATGCGTGCGCTTTTGCCCACCTCCCTACCGATACGCGGGCACGGGCAGGTCGATCTTATAGCCGGCCAGAGTCTCCTTGATCTGCGCCGCCGTCTTGTCGTCGGGCGCCACCAGGGGCAGGCGCGGCTGGCCCACGTTGAAGCCGATCTGGTTGAGCATGAACTTGACGGGGATGGGGTTAGCCACCAGGAAGAGCGCGTTCACCAGGGGCAGTAGGTGGCGGTGGATGGCCGCCGCGCCCGCGTTGTCCCCCGCCAGGAACTTGTCGATCATGCTCCGCACCTGGAGGCCCGTCAGGTGGGCCACCACGCTGACGATCCCGTAGCCGCCCATGGCCAGGATGGGCAGGGTGTCGCTGTCGTTACCGCTCCACACCCGGAAGCCGGGCCGGGCGCCCTGGATGATCTTGGTGATCTGGTCGAAGTTGGCGCTGGCCTCCTTGACCCCCGTGAGGTTCTCGATCTGGCTCAGGCGGATGGTGGTGGCCGCCTCCATGTTGCGCACCGTGCGGCTGGGCACGTTGTAGAGGATACAGGGCTTGTCCGTAGCCACAGCAATGGCCTTGAAGTGCTGGTACAGCCCTTCTTGCGGCGGGTTGTTGTAGTAGGGCACCGTCAGCAGAAAGCCGTCTACCCCCAGGTGGTCCGCCTCTTTCGTCAGGTGCACGCTCTCCGCGGTGTTGTAGGTGGTGGTGCCGGCGATGACCGCCGCCCGGTCGCCCACCGCCTCCACGACCGTGGCGTACATGCGGAGCTTCTCGTCGTTGCTCAGGGTCGGGGACTCCCCCGTGGTGCCGGTGACCACCAGCCCCTCGGTGCCGGAGTCCACCAGGGCCTGGGCCAAGCGCTTGGCCTGGCCGTAGTCCACCTCCCCCTGCGCGTCGAAGGGCGTCACCATTGCCGTAATGAGCCGTCCGATGGTCTTCATCTCCCACCTCCCTGGTGGCCAAGGGCCTCGTAGCGACTGGGGTCTGTAGTTACGTATTCTACAATACGCGCAGAGTCAGAGCCAGCCTTCCCTGGCCATGGTCTCGGTGATGAGGACGGCGTTGAGGGCGTGGCCCCGCAGGATGTTGTCGCCCACCAGCCAGAAGGCCAGCCCCCGGGGGTTGGAAAAGTCCCGCCGGATGCGGCCCACCAGCACGTCCTCCTGGCCGGTGATCATCCAGGGGTGCGGATAGAGGCCCACGTCTGGCTCATCCAGCACCTTCACCCCGGCGGCATCGCCCAGGATGGTCTGCGCGTCCTCGGGCGTGATGGGACGCGTCAGCTCGGCGTGGACGGCTGCCGAGTCGCCTTGCAGCACGGGCACCCGTACGCAGGTGGCGGAGATGGCCAGTTCCGGGCTGTGGAGCACCTTGCGGGTCTCCTGGATCAGACGCCACTCCTCCCGGGAGTAGCCGTTATCGTAGAAGGGGTCAATCTGGGGCAGCACGTTGAAGGCCAGTTGGTGGGGAAAGACGTGGGACACGGCGTTCTTGCCCTCCAGCACCAACCGCATCTGCTGGCTCAACTCCTCCACCGCCACCTGCCCTGCGCCAGAGACGGACTGGTAGGTGTCCACGATGACCCGCTCCACCGGGCTAATGCGGTGCAGCGCACCCAGGGGCAGCGCCAGCAGCGTGGTGAGGGCGTTGGGATTGGCGACGATCCCCCGGTGGCGGGCCAGGTCGGCGCCGTTCACTTCCGGCACCACCAGGGGCACCCAGGGCTCCATGCGGAAAGCGGGGCTGTTATCCACCACTACCGCGCCGCTCTTGGCAGCCACGGGCGCGTAGTGGCTGCTGATCTCCGGGTTCACGGCGAAGAAAGCCAGGTGCACGTGGTGAAAGGACTGGGCCGTAAGCTGCTGGACCTCTAGCTCCTCCCCACGGAAATGCACCTTCCTGCCCGCGGTGCGCTCGGAGCCCAGGAGGCGCACCTCCCCCATTGGGAACCGGCGCTCTTGCAGCAACCGGAGAAAGGCCCTCCCCACCAACCCTATCCCACCCACAACGGCGACCGTGTACGCGTTCACCCGGCCTCCTCCAGGCCCAGCAGCCGTTCGAGGCCCACGGTGAGCCCCCTGCGGCCGACCACCGCCTTGATGGCCAGCAGCACCCCCGGCATATAGCACTCCCGGCTCAGGGTGTCGTGCCGGATCCGCAGCGTCTGTCCCTGGCTGCCCAGCACGATCTCCTGGTGCGCCATCAGCCCCGGCAGCCGCAGGCTGTGGAGGGGCACACCCTCCACCACGCTCCCCCTGGGGTGTGGCGCCGTCTCCTTCAGGGTCGGGGCCACCTGGAAGGCCGAGCCTCGGGCCTGGGCCATGGCCCGGGCCGTGGCGATGGCAGTGCCAGAAGGGGCGTCGACCTTCGCCTCGTGGTGCATCTCGATGATCTCGGCGTAGTCGAAGTGGCGGGCGGCTACCCGGGCCAGGTGCATCATGACCACCGCGCCCAGCGCAAAGTTGGGCGCCACCACGCCCCCAATGCCCGCCCGGTCGCACAGCGCCTCCAGCTCCTGGATCTGCTCCGGGATCAACCCCGAGGTGCCGATGACGGGGCGCACCCCGTGGGCCACGGCCGCCCGAGCGGCGATCATGGTGTACTGGGCATTGGTAAAGTCCACCAGCACGTCCGGCTTGACCCGCAGCAGCAGCGGCTCCAGCTCCCGAGACAGCGGGATCAGGCCGGAGCCGTCGGGCAGCGAGAGATAGTCCTCCTGCGCATGGCTGGAGACGGCGGCCGCCGGCTCTACCTCCGGGTCTTTGCAGAGGGCCTGGAGCACCTCCCGGGACATCTTGCCAGAGGCGCCGGTGACCACCACTTTAATGGGCGGCATCTCCCCACCCCCTCTCTCATCCTCAGGGCCTGTGAAAAAACCGGGAGCTTGTAGGGTGGTCGCCTGGGCGACCGCCAGGGGGTGGGGGAGGTGCCCCCATCCTCACAAGCTCTCGGGAAAGCAGCCTTGCCAGAGAGTAACAGCAGTGTGCCGGAAAGGGCGCAACCCGTCAAGGGGTGGGCTCGTCCAGCTACTTGCTCCCGCACAGGCGGCTGTTTATAATGCTCTCACCGACTGCGAGAAGGAGCACCGCTATGCCCACGCCCTACGCCTACTTTCGGAAGCAGTTCGTGCCCCTGGCCGAGGCTAAGATCGGCGTCATGACCCACGCCTTTAACTACGGCACGGCGGTCTTCGAGGGCGTACGGGGCAACTGGAACCCGGAGGAGCGACAGCTCTATCTCTTCCGCATGCGGGAGCACTTCGAGCGCTTCACCCGCTCCTGCCGCATTCTCAAGATCGAGTTGCCCTACACCGTGGACGAGTACTGCGAGATCACCAGCAAGCTGGTGGAGATGTGCGGCTACCAGGAGGACATCTACGTCCGGCCCCTGGGTTACAAGAGCTCCGAGGCCGTGGGAGTGCGCCTCCATGACCTGGAGGACGACTTCCTCCTCTTCGTCACGCCCTTCGGGCCCTACCTGGACGTGGAGGCGGGCATCCGCTGCGGCACCTCCTCCTGGCGGCGCATCGACGACAACGTGATCCCGGCCCGGGCCAAGGTCACGGGCCTCTACGTCAACAGCGCGCTGGCCAAGACCGAGGCCAACGAGAACGGCTACGACGAGGCCATCATGCTGACTCACGACGGCCACGTCTCCGAAGGCTCCGGAGAGAACATCTTCATCATCATGGGGAACCAGCTCATCACCCCGCCCGTCTCCGACAACATCCTGGTGGGCATCACCCGGGAGTCGGTGATGCTCATGGCCCGGGAGGAGCTGGGGATGGAGACGGTGGAGAGGACCATCGACCGCTCGGAGCTCTACATCGCCGACGAGTGCTTCATGACCGGCACGGCGGCCCACGTGTCCCCGGTGCTGGAGGTGGACCACCGCAAAGTGGGCGATGGTGGCATCGGCCCCAGGACCGCACGGCTCCAGAAGCTCTACTTCGACGCCATCCGGGGGAAGATGCCCAAGTACCTCCGCTGGTGCACTCCGGTGTACAAGCTGGTGCGGACCTAGCGCTCCGACGCTCCATGCTGATCCGTCCCCGTCGCCGCACCGGCGCTCTCTTCGGTGCGGCGATGGTCTTGCTGGCCCTGGGTGGCGCCGGCCTGCTGGCCTGGCAGGTGGCCCAGGAGTCGCCCAGCTTCGCCTCCTTCACCGCCGGCGCGGTGGCGGTCACGCTGCTGCTGCTGGCGGCTCTCTTCGGCTACTGGACCTACGGCTGCTGGAGCCTCTGCTACCACCTGGACCGCAACCGCCTGGCGCTGCGCTGGGCCGGCAACCAGCAGGTCATCCCCCTGGCTGAGGTGGGGGCATTGGTGCCCGGCCTGGATGCCCCTGAGCCGGTGGGCCTGGGCGGACTGGGCTGGCCCGGCTGCCACATCGGGCGCGGCAGGGTGCCCGGCTTCGAGCCGGGGGGTCGGGTGCTCTTCTTCTCCACCCACCAGCGGCGCAGCGACCTGCTGTACGTGGTGACCCCTTTCCAGACCTACGGCATCTCCGTGCCAGACGCGCCCGCCTTTGCCCAGGAGCTGAAGCTGCGGCTGCGGCTGGGGCCCACCGAGCGCCTGGAGCAGCGGGCGCGCCGCTGGCTTTTGTGGGACCTGCCGGCGTGGCACGATCCCCTGGTGGTGGGCATGCTGGCCCTGGGCCTGCTGGTCAACGTCGCGCTCTTCGCCTACCAGTCGCTGCTGATGCCCGGGCTCCCGGAGCTGCTGCCGCTGCACTACACCCCCCTGGGCGCGGCGGACCGCATCGGCTTCAGGGAAGAGCTGTTCCTCCTGCCCGCTACTGGCCTCGCAGCGCTGGGGATGAACGCGGCGGTGGGGATCGGGCTGCACCGGTGGGAGCGCTTTATCGCCTACCTGGCGCAGGCGGGCGCCCTGGCCCTGCAGGGCGTCCTCTGGGGCGCGACCCTCAAGCTGCTGGGGTAGACCGTAGGGGCAGGTCTGAGACCCGCCCCTACCGCGTTCGCGTTCTCCCCTACCCCTTCAGCCGCTCTCCGTACTGCCTGCGGTAGTACTCCAGGAACTCCCCGGATTTCAGGGGACGCCACCACTCCGGGTGCTGCCGGTACCAGGCCACCGTCTCGGCCAGGGCCTCCTCGAAGCTGCGCTCCGGCCGCCAGCCCAGGGCCCGCAGCTTGGCGGAGTCCAGCGCGTAGCGGTGGTCGTGGCCGGGCCGGTCCTGGACGTGCTGGATGAGGCTCTCCGGCTTCTCCAGGTAGCCCAGGATCAGGCGGGTCAGGGCGATGTTCTCTTGGTGCTCGCCGGTGCCCACGTTGTAGACCTGCCCCGGCTGGCCCTGGCGCAGCACCAGGTCGATGGCGGCGCAGTGATCCAGCACGTACATCCACTCCCGCTCCTGGCGGCCATCGCCGTAGAGGGGCAGCGGCTGGTCGTCGATGGCGTTGGTGACGAAAAGGGGGACCACCTTCTCCGGGTACTGGTAGGGGCCGAAGGTGTTGCAGCCGCGTGTGATGAGCACCGGCACGCCGTGGGTGGTGTGGTAGGAGAGCGCCAGCAGGTCGCCGCCGGCCTTGGCCGCGGCGTAGGGGTTGCGGGGGGTCAGGGGATGGCCCTCGTCGGCCGCGCCCTGGAGCACCTGGCCGTAGACCTCGTCGCTGCTCACCTGGAGGTAGCGCTCCACGCCGTGGCGGCGGGCGGCCTCCAGCAGGGTGTAGGTGCCGAAGACCTCGGTCTGGATGAACTCCTCCGCGCCCAGGATGGAGCGGTCCACGTGGGTGGCCGCGGCGAAGTTGACCACCGCGTCCACCGCGTGCTGCCGGAAGGCCGCCTCCACCGCTTCCGGGTCGGCGATGTCGCCCTGGACGAAGGCGTAGCGTGGGCCGAAGCGAAATGCCAGGTCCGTCAGGTTCTGGAGATTGCCGGCGTAGGTGAGCTTATCGTAGACCACCACCCGCAGCTCAGGATGGCGCTCCAGGGCCATGCGGGCGTAGTTGCTGCCGATAAACCCCGCGCCGCCGGTGATGAGGAGGGTGTTCTCTTTATCCAACACGTTCAGCCAACCGTGACCACCATGCTCAGATGATCTTGAAAATCGTCTCGCCAATTCGAACTATGAAGTCAACGGCACCATCCACCAGGTTTTCGTCAATCGGCCAACGCGAATCAGGAAAAGTTGGATTAACGTCTGCTTCGTGAGCAATCTTGTTTCGCCTGTCAACGATGAGATTCAAGCGCTGCTTCGCATCTTGGGCATTTACTCCCACCTCTTGTGCAATGCCCTCCCACAGTTGCACCTCCGAGATTAGCCTAACAGCATCGGCCAATTTGTCAGCCCGCTGAAAGCTCTGCCATCCCAGCTGTTCCCTTACCTCACTCTCTAGCCAATCTATGTTTGCTGGATCCGCTAAACCATGATGAATGCTTCTGATGGAAACGCGAAAACTAAGGAACGCGTCAGTTGCAGGGCGATTCCCACGATAGATCTCCAGCATCCCAAGAACCGTGATCTCGTGAACATAATGATCGAGCGCGCTAACGGCCATTACAAGCTGTGCTCTTAGAATGTCGGATAGATCTAGCGCCTCAGTGGTTTGGGCCTTAATAGCATGGTGCAAAGCACCTAGATTCCGAACATGCGCTATGTTTGAACGGAAGCTATTAAGCGCCCTCTGCATACGTCACGAGGCCACTAACTTTGTCTGCAAGCTCCGAAAACGTCCTTCTGAACTCATCTCGTGATCTTAGAGTGCGTTCCAAGACTACACCTTCTTGACCTATCATTTCCTCAGTAAGGGCAAAGACAGGCCTCTTTGCCTTCTGTGATCTTGCAATTAAACTATTGAAGTCCGCGATCGTTGCAAGACAAAAGTCCGGACCAATACCCTGGGTATTGTAGGCAATTTCCGGAAGAACCATGTCAATCCCTTTGAGTGCCGGGTATAGTCTTCTAGAGACGCTCTGCGCAATTTCGTTGATCCACTCTTGAAAGGCTTTCGCTGGAACCTTTCCTCTAGGCCTATACTTTTGGACGATTGTACCGAGGAATCTTGGAGTCACCGTAGGGTAAGGGTAGCTTGCATTCTGTAAAATACCCATAGACTGTGCCTTCATAGACCACTTATGCCAGTTTGGGAGAACTGATGTTAAAGAATCTATAGCCATGACCGAGAAATAGTCTGGACTTGTCGGCACTATGAAATAGTCGCTGGTCATCAAAAGGTTTTGGTTGATGGCGCTTAAACTCGGGCTCATGTCAATCAAGACAATATCTGCCTGGAACCTTTCTGCGGTCTTATCAAGCAAATAGGCCAGAGCTCCGGGAAGATTTTGGAGAGTCTGAATTGCTTGTGTCAGCTCTTGCGCTATCCCAAGTGTGACTTCGTACTCGGCCAAGCCTATATGCCCCGGTAGTAGAAAAAGGCCAGGTTGGCCGTCCACTTCTACACAGCTGACTGCTTCTATTAACTGTGGTCTAGACTCAAATGCGGGAGCCAAACCCGCCTTTATGTTCCGCTGTATCTCTCTCTTGTAGAATGTTGCTAACTCTGTCGGCCCTCTGTACCCCAAGACCATCCCGGTCAGATTGCATTGTGGGTCAGTATCCACTAAAATCGCTCGCTTGCCCTTTGAGGCCATCATCCAGCCGAGATTGAACGTTGTTGTAGTCTTGCTTACGCCGCCTTTGTGGTTGAATAGAGCAATCTTCTTTGCCATACCTGCTCCCAAGTCAAGCCTGTATTCGAATCCTTCATCTATGTCTTATGCTATCATTGATCCCACAGAGACACTACCATGCAAGACCTCCCCGTCATCACCCGCCCTCCTCAACTGCTAGCCCCGGAGCAGCCCCGTCGCCTGCCCCCCTGGATCAGGGCCAAGTTCCCAGGCGGCCCGAACTACATCCGCCTGCAGGGGCTGCTGCGCTCTCGTTGAAGCTAGGGTAAATAGCCCTGCCAACTACGGCGAGCTGGTGACCTCGCGAAGCGCTTCGTCCGGTGTCACCACCCTGACGCCGAAGGTGCCGAATATCTCCGGGCCGAGGGCCAGCAAGTGCCGCCTATCGTAGGTGGCTAGGTAGTCGGCACGCGCTCGAAAGGCCCCAGCCACAATGGGGGCGTCCTTCACGTCCACTACCCTTGCCGCTCGTAACACCTGCGCCCTTGAGGGATCTACCCGCTGAAGGCCCAAGCTGTCTTGGAGCAGCATAAAGGCGGGGAAGGCCAGAGGCGCT
This sequence comes from Chloroflexota bacterium, assembly GCA_016190485.1. Lineage (GTDB taxonomy): Bacteria > Chloroflexota > Dehalococcoidia > SHYD01 > SHYD01 > JACPQN01. The sequence continues at coordinate 16,626 of JACPQN010000137.1, read as the reverse complement.
TTTCGTGACAAGTTTCGTGCCGTCTCCTCCAGGACCAGTGAGCTCACACAAAGCAAAACCCCTCCCTGTAAACCAAGAAGGAGTAGCTGTCTTGCCGATCCGTTGGCCGATATTGCAGCCGCAATAAACACACTGGAGTCGATGAATATCCTAGCGGGTCGCCTGATCTGGCTCGATGCCATAGCGTTCTTTAAGGATGGCCGCCCGCTCCTCCCGTCCAGACTCCATCAATTGCTCGAGGCTAAGGCCCTGCTCTCTCAACACCGAACCGATACGGTCAAGCGCCCTCGTTGCCACCACTTGCTGGGGCGTAATAAGAACTCCCTCCTCCGTTTCGATGACCGCGACCAGGTCGCCCTTCTTCAGACCCAGCTTCTTACGCACGTCCGTCGGAAGTGTAACCTGACCCTTTTCCTGTACTCGAACGAGCCTTCTCTCAGGTATCATCCATAGCTCCTATAGTCATACTTTCCGAAAGTGTAGCCGAGATGGTAATTATTGTCAAGTTTTGTAGGGGGAGAGAGTGTTTACTGAGCCCGTTCTTCGAGCCTGGTCGAGAGGCATGTCCTGAGCGTGCCGAAGGGACGGGCGTGGTCTCGGCAGGCTCGACCAACGCCTTTGCCCAACGGTTTTGTGGGGGTTCTTCGGCCGGCCGATTATGGCTATCTTTAGGCCACCTGGCCTGTCACCTGCTATCATAGAACCACCATGCAAGAGCCTCCTGCCCTCACCCTCCCCACCGAACCCCCGGCGCGGCCGCGGCTGCCCTCCTGGATCAGGGCAAAGTTCCCCGGCGGCCCCAGCTATCTCCGCCTCCAGGGGCTGCTGCGCTCGGCGGAGCTGCACACGGTGTGCGAGGAGGCCCGCTGCCCCAACATGGGCGAGTGCTGGGAGTGGGGCACCGCCACCTTCCTGATCCTGGGCGACACCTGCACCCGCACCTGCGGCTACTGCGCCATCAAGAGCGGCCTGCCCCAAGGGCTGGACCTGGCGGAGCCGGACCGAGTGGCCCGCACCGTGGAGCGCCTGGGGCTGCGCCACGCGGTGGTCACCTCCGTCAACCGGGACGAGCTGCCCGACGGCGGGGCCAGGGTCTTCGCTGCCACCATCCGCCGCATCCGGGCCCGGGCGCCCGGCTGCACCGTGGAGGTGCTGATCCCCGACTTCAAAGGCTCCGAGGAGGCACTGGCCACGGTCATGGCCACTCGCCCCGACATCCTGAACCACAACACCGAGACGGTGCCCCGCCTCTACCGGCGGGTGCGGCCCGGCGGACGCTACGCCCGGGCCCTGGAGCTGCTGTGCAAGGCCAAAGAGATGGCTCCCCAGGGCGTTACCAAGTCCGGGGTCATGGTGGGCTTGGGGGAGAGCTGGGAGGAGCTGCTGGAGGTCATGGACGACCTGCGGGCCGTCCGGTGCGACGTGCTGACCATCGGCCAGTACCTTCGCCCCAGCAAAGACCACCTGCCGGTGGAGCGCTTCTACCCGCCGGAGGAGTTCCTCCGCCTGAAGGAGGAGGGGCTGGCCCGGGGCTTCGGCCACGTGGAGTCCGGCCCCCTGGTGCGCTCCTCCTATCACGCCCACGAGCAGGCGCCTCCCAAAGAACACTAGTACTTACTTACCTAATTCTCGATACGTTAGTTTTCGAAGACCTGGGTACACGTCTCCCAACGCCTTGGCCACCAGCCCGCCGGTCCACGTCGTGAAGCCGTCCGGGGGCGGCTGGTCCAACTCGCCAGGATACGCCGTTCGGTGCCCGCATCGTCTCCGCCATCCAGGTGTGGCGGGTCTTGCAGCGGCACGGCATCCACCTGCAACGCCGCCGCAGTTGGTGTGTGAGCACGGACCCCCAGTTCACCCAGAAAGCCGCCGACATCGTGGGGCTGTACCTGGACCCACCCCAGAACGCGGTAGTGATCAGCGTGGATGAAAAGCCTGCCATCCAGGCCCTGGAGCGGGCCCAAGGGTGGTTGCGTCTCCCCAATGGCCAGGCGGTGCGGGGGCACACCCATGAGTACAAGCGCCACGGCACCACCACCCTCTTTGCCGCCCTGGCGGTGCATACGGGCACGGTGCAGGTCGGCCACTATCGCCGCCGCCGGCGTCGGGAGTTCTTGGACTTCATGAACCGCATCGTCACCCAGTATCCGGGAACGGAGTTGCATGTGGTGCTGGACAACCTGAACCCCCACAAGCCCAAGCATGACCGGTGGCTGGCACGCCATCCGCTGGTGCACTTCCACTACACGCCCACCCACGCTTCCTGGCTCAACCAAGTCGAGGTGTGGTTCAGCATCCTGACTCAGGCGGTGCTGCGGCACCTGAGCGCCACGGACCCTCGGCAGATATGTACGGCCATCGACCAGTTCACCGACACGCGAAACCAACATCCGGTGCCTTTCGAATGGACCAAAGGTGCTGTGCATCCCGGTGGCCTCAAACAACGTTACGCTGATTTATGATAGTAGATACTAGCTCCAGCTTCACAATTCTACCGCATTCGAGTATGTAAGGTGAATTACATACGGTTCCCACGCCAGCTCTGTAGTATCGAATCAATGGCTATGGGGCCGGTGGCTCGATAAACCCAGAACTCACAAGAAAGAAGGTACGTGTGCGATGACGCAACGACAAGCCTATAACTGTGCCGCCTGCGGTGGGGCGTTTGATTCCGAAGCTGCCTTGCAGGCTCACAATCAGCAAGCGCACGCTCAGAGTCAGCAGTTTGTCTGCCGTGCGTGCGGAGAGACGTTTAGCTCGCAGGAGACGATGCGGGCTCATGGCCAGACGGCGCACCCGCATTAGTGCTAGAGAGCGACTGCCCGTCACACCGGTGACGACTGTAGTAACAGGCCTGTGGCTTCGTCTCCTTGGTTCGGACCGCCCTCTGGCTATGTGCCGGTGGGCGGTCCGACCGTTTCATTGGCTGCTGACGGGAAGCCTACGTAAGGTGCCCAGGCTTCGGTGATAAAAGCCTAACAAAATAGACAAAAGGAATTTAGCCAAGATGACCACAATTACAGCTCCCCAAGCCCAAGTCAAATTGAAAGGTGCATTATCGATGCTTTTCTCCGGTTTTCACAGCGTACTCAGGTTCACCTCCACGGCCTTTGCTGGCTGCGACGTTTCGGATCCCCGTGCCGGTAGAAGTAGCTGCTTCAAGGACATTGCTTTCGACACCTTAGACCATTAGGCGGTGAGCCACGATAGCCGTTTTGTCCCGGGTAACTCCCGCTTATCGCCGTTTCTTTAACTGAGAGGAGAACACCCTTAGATGCATGACCCGTCACTTATGAAAAGGGATGACTCGGATTATGTGTTCTACGAGTTAACCCGAAGTATCTGCCCAGACTGTCGCAAGACCATCGACGCGTCTATTCTTCTTAGAGATAACAAGGTGTACATGCGCAAGCGGTGCCCCGAGCATGGCGTCTTTGAATCCCTGGTCTATGCAGATGCCCAGGCCTATTGCGCTTCCTCAAAGTTCAATAAACCCGGTAGCATTCCGTTGGCCCACAGCACCTCTGTTGTCAATGGCTGTCCATCCGACTGCGGCCTCTGCCCGGACCACCAGCAGCACGCCTGTGTAGGCATCATCGAGGTGAACAGCGCCTGCAACATGAACTGCCCCCTCTGCTTTGCAAAGGCGGCAGCCGGCTTTAACCTGACGTTGCAGAACGTGGAGGCAATCTTAGATCACTTTGTTGAGACAGAAGGGAATGCCGAAGTGGTCCAGTTCTCAGGAGGCGAACCAACCATCCATCCTGAGATCATACCGATGCTTCGAGCCGCCAAAGCGCGCAATATCCGCCATGTGATGCTCAACACTAACGGCAAGCGTATTGCCCATGACGATGTTTTCCTCGAGCAACTGGCGGAGCTGCGGCCTGCCATCTACTTTCAGTTCGACGGCTTCGAAAGGCGCACATACGAGGTCCTCCGGGGGGAACCTGACATCCTGGAGGAGAAACTGCGAGCGCTGGACCGGCTCGCGACCATTGGATGCCACGTGGTCTTAGTACCAGCGGTAGAGCGTGGCGTGAATGACCACGAGGTCGGACGAATAGTGAAATTCGCACTGGAGCACCCGGCGATCAGGGGGGTGAACTTTCAGCCTGCTTTTCACAGTGGACGATTTGGTCTGCATGATCCACTGCAGCGTATGACCATTCCAGATATTCTGCGGGCGCTGGAGCTTCAGACTGAAGGCCTCTTTACGTACGGCGATTTCATTCCGATACCATGCTGCTTCCCAACGTGCAATTCAGTGACCTACGCGTATGTGGATGGCGAGACTGTAACTCCGCTCACACGGCTCCTAGAGGTTGACGATTACCTTGATTACCTGGCCAATCGGGCGGTTGTGGATTTAGACATCGAGATCAAAACGGCCCTAGAGGCACTATGGTCTACTTCAGCAGTACCGGGTGCGGACAAGACCGCCAGCGACTTTGCGGTTACCTGCGCTGCCTGCGGCCTGCCGGGAGGTGACCTCAGCTTGTCCGAATTAACTAGCCGGCTTTTTGTCGTTATGCTGCAGGACTTCATGGACCCATGGACTTTTAACCAGAAGAACGTGATGAAGTGTTGCAAGGCTATTTTGCTCCCAGATGGGAAGCAGATACCCTTCTGCGCCTACAACAGCGTGGGATACCGGGAACAGGTGCGGAAACAACTCGCGGCAAGGAACGGAACCGGACGTCATTCGGTCGGCAACTCGCAGCCGTTAACATTTTCCTTCCCTCACTAGCTCAGCGCAAATTTACAGCTGATCTCCTTTAGAAGGCATGCTCATGAAGACTCATAGGACGGACAGAGAGAGCTTCGTAAAGTCTTGTTGCGCCGCGCTGTATGAAGGGAAGGGGGCTGCGATGCTTCTTGGAGAATCGCTCCACCCCGGCGGTCTGGCACTCACGGAGCGACTCGGCCAATTGTTGAACCTTGGACCGAGAACGTGCATCCTAGATGTAGCATCAGGCAACGGCGCCAGCGCGGTTTACCTGGCCAAACGCTTTGGATGCGCGGTCACCGCAGTGGACTACAGCGGCAAGAATGTCACTTTAGGGACAAACAAGGCAGCAGCGGCTGGACTTCGTGGTCAGGCGTGCTTCGTATTGGCAGATGGTGAGCAGCTTCCCGTCCAGGACTCATCCTTCGACGCGGTCATCTGTGAGTGCGCGTACTGCACATTCCCCGACAAGGCTGCCGCGGTCGCAGAGTTCGCCCGAGTGCTCCGACCTGGCGGATACCTCGGTGTTACCGACGTAACCACCAGCGGTCGGCCCCTTCCGGACACATTGGAGGCACTCTTGGCTTGGATAGCATGTCTCGCTGGCGCGCAGAGAGTGGAAGAGTATGAGAGGCAGTTCACGGAAGGCGGCTTTCAGATGAGTGCTATGGAGGATCATAGCGATTCACTGAAAGCACTAGTGAGAGAGCTACGGACGAAATTGTTGGGGCTAGACCTGCTCGCAAAGCTGGGCAACGTGGCGGGTTTAGCTGAAGCGTTGGCGGAAAGTAAGCAGCTCGGCAAGTACGCCGCGGATGCTGTAGAAAGCGGCCTTCTCGGTTATCACCTCTTTATTGGGGAGAAACCGTTAGGGCGTTCCTAGCTTCAAGAATTGCCTCTTCCACTGCTTTCTGCTGCGGTACAACCCCTTGGGAAACTATCCTTCCCTCCACTGTTACCACGGGTGGGTGCCAGCCGCCCTTTAACAATGCCTCAAAGAAGGCGTTCAGCCAGGGCTTCACCGTAAGCTCAGCAATCCCTGGGCCGGCTTTATCAACCGCCCTGCGTGCGATGGCCACTGTCAAGTCGCATTCCTCACAGACCCGGTCTGGAACAGTAAAGAACAGTTGCTTGCCCGTGACTCTATAGACGACGACCCGAATTGATCTAAGTTGCCTCACGCGACCTCCTTTTTGCAGTCTATCAGTGCCAGGCCTCACGGTCATTGTAGTAGCAGTAAGGGTTCAGTCATCGTTATGGACTACTCCATTCTGGGACTGCTCAGGAAACCCCGATCTTTTGAGCGAGCTCCCCATTGGAGGGTTCTACAAGCACGGAGCCATCACTGAAGATAATTGTAGGCACCCGACGCATACCCCCGTTCATGCGCATCACCTGCTGAGCCGCTGATCTGTCTTTGTCGATATCAATCCACCGGTAGGTGATGCCATGCTCATCAAAGAACCGCTTGGCCCGTCGACAATCAGGGCACCAAGTGGTGCTGTACATGACTATTGTTGTGTTGTCGCTGCTCATGAGATTTACCGTATCCTTCCCATCGGCCCGCGCGTTTGCCCACGTTGTAGCTTAGAAAACTATCATAGCGAAGGTGTTCCAACTGGCTCTGTAAGCTGCACTACAGAACCTGCTAACCTGTAACCGTATGCTTGAAGAAAAGGGGGTGAGACTTGGCTGAAAAACTGGTTCAGGGAACCAAACTACCTTCGCTGGTGCTCAAACTCGTGGACGGACGCACACTTTCATTACCCGATGAACTGCCTGGCCGTTACTTAGCCTTGTTGTTCTATCGAGGTCATTGGTGTCCTTACTGCCGACGCCATCTCGCTGATTACCAAGCGAATCTTAATGAGCTTGAGAGCCTTGGGGTAACCGTGGTTGCCGCGTCGGTTGATCCGCTGGAAGAAACGAAGGCCGTGGTTGATTTGCTGGGCCTCACGTTCCCAGTCGCATATGGCGTTACAGACTCACAAGTCGCCGAGTTTGATCCCTGGTTTGGTGATGATAATCACGGTCATTACATCCAACCGATGGAGCTCTTAGTGCTTAGGGGTGGCACCATCTTCGGCTCGCTCTACGCGTCGGGCCCCGTTGGACGCATGGACGTCCATGAGGTTCTAAATGCGGTGCGCACCCGGGAACGTCGTCGGCTTGAACAAGAGCAGGCAGCGACCCAAACGCCTGCGGCCCGGTAGGCCCGCATCGCCTTTCCCTTTAGGTTAGGAGGAATTATGGGAGAGTGAGCTCATTAAAGGGACCAAGCTATCAAAGCGGTATGTGAGTCCCACCAAAACAAAGGAGGGGAGTAATGGTGGCTGCGGCTTAAATCCACAGGCCGTTGCCCGCGACAAGGGGAAGCGCTGGTTTATCATGACCGGCGCCTCCCTTTATGTTCTTGGGGTTGGGCAAAATGGCCGGCGTGGGTCCCAATCAGACCCTACTCAAAAATAACTAGTACTTACGTTAGTTTTCGAAGGCCTAGGTACAAGATCGCTGTCCAGTTATTAACGCAACCAAGCAACTCCCTTTGCATGGACCAAGGCGGTTGTCCGCCCATCCAGCCCAAAGCATAAGTTTAGTCAATTATGCAATTAGGTACTAGCTCCCCCAATTGTCATGCTGAGCACAGCGAAGAATCTGGTGGGGTGACACGTCTACCCCTGGCCCCAGATTCCCTTCGACCATGCCCAGGGCATGCTTCGCTGCCGCTCAGAATCGTCCATGCCGCTTGCGAGTGGCGCCACAACCAATGAAAACCCCAATGACACCGGGATTTGGTCCTCCCTCCCTTGAGGGGAGGGAGACAGAGGGAGGGTGAAGGCCATGTAGGGGCGCAGCATGCTGCGCCCCTACGACCATTGGTTGTTCTTTACCCCGGCGTGATCCCCTGGAGCGTCGGCAGGGCCGTCAGGAAGTCCTCCATGGCGGGGCCACTCCCAGAGGGGAACATCTTGCCCTGGTTCAGCAGGCCCTTGGGGTCCAGCGCGGCCTTGATGTCCCGCATGATCTGCACCGCTAGCGGTCCCACCGCCTCCTCCAGGAACTCCTTCTTCAGGCTGCCCACGCCGTGCTCGCCTGTGAGGGTGCCGCCCAGGGCGATGGCCGCTCGGAAGATGGCGGCCGCGGCGCCCTGCACCCGCTCCAGCTCGCCAGGCACCCGGAAGTCGAAGAGGATGTTGGGATGGAGGTTGCCGTCGCCGGCGTGGCCGAAGACGGGGATGGCCAAGCCGAACTCCTGGCCGATCTCCCGGATGCGCCGCACCACCGCCGGGATCTGCCCCCGGGGCACCACGATGTCCTCCCCCAGCTTGCTGGGCCGGTAGCGCCCCAGCGCGCCGGAGATGGAGCGGCGGGCCCGCCACAGCTCGTTGCGCTCCGCCGCGTCCTTTGCCATCCGCACGTCGGAGGCGCCGTGCTTACGGCACACCTCCACCATGCGGGCCACCTCCCGATCCACCGCGTCCTGGTCGTTGCCGTCCTGCTCCAGGAGCAGCAGGGCCTCCACGTCCGTGGGCAGGCCGATGCGGACGTACTGCTCCACCACGTTGATGGTCGCCTGGTCCATGATCTCCAGGGTGGCCGGCAGAATGCCCGCGCCCATCACGCCCACCACCGCGGCCGCCGCGTCGTCCAGCCTGGGGAAGAAGGCCACTGCGGTGTTGCGGACCCGGGGCAACGGCAGCAGGCGCAGGATGATGCGGGTCACCACGCCCAGGGTGCCCTCGGAACCGATGAAGAGCTGGGCCAGGTTGTAGCCGGTGACGTTCTTGAAGAGCTTGCCGCCCCACTCCAGCACCTCGCCACTGGAGAGCACCACCGTCATGCCCAGCACGTAGTCCTTGGTCACGCCGTACTTGAGGCAGCGGGGGCCGCCGGCGCAGCAGGCCACGTTGCCGCCCAGGGTGGACTGGGCCAGGCTGGAGGGATCGGGCGGGTAGAAGAGGCCCTCGCTCTCCACCCGGGCCTGGAACTCGCCGTTGACCACGCCCGCCTCCACCACCGCGCAGGTGTTCACGTGGTCGATCTCGATGATGCGGTTCATGCGGGTCAGGGCCAGGACGATGCCGCCGGTAAGGGGGATGGTGCCGCCGCTGAGGTTGGTGCCGGCCCCTCGGGTGACCACGGGGATCTCCTCCTGGTAGGCGAAGCGCATGACCGCGGCCACCTCCTCGGTGCTGGCGGGGGTCACGGCCACGTCGGGCGGATGTTGCTCGAAGGTGCCGTCGTAGGAGTAGGCGATGAGCTCTGCGGGCCCGCCGTGGACGTTCTCCGCCCCGACGATGGCCCGGATCTGGCTGAGCTGGCTGTCGGTGAGCATGGGAGCCTCCTTAAGGTGAGGGGGCAGTCAGATGTCCCGCTCCCCCGAGCTTGTCGAAGGATGCGCGCGACTGAGGAGCCGCGGCCGTCTGCTGGCGAGGACTAGTCCCTCAGGCCCAGCGCGAAGTGGATGGCGCGGTCGACCATGTTCATCCTATCCTCGCTTAGCCGGACTAGAAGATCATACGCCCGGCCTTTCTGTATTGCCTGGATGTTGTCCAAGCTGACGATGCAAAGCTGAGGTACTCGCTGGGTTAGCCCGGCCGAGGCCCCCAGCGGAACGCGTCGTAGCGCTCACCCGCCTGAGCCACCACGTGCTCCAGGTCCTCGGCCAGGAGGTAGCCCGCGGCTGCCAGCTCCCCGGCGGCCTGGCGCACCCTGGCCAGGTAGTCCTCCCTGGAGGGGTAGCGCTCGTCCATGCTGGGGCGGGGGTCGCCGCTGGCCGCCCGCTCCTGGGCCGTGCGGGGGAACAGGTGGGTGGACCCCAGGAGGGGGACGAAGTGTCCCGCTGCCCCACTGTCAGGGTGGCGCAGGTTCCAGCCGGTGTAGGTGGCCAGCGGCGCCTGCACGTCGGGCAGGCGCACGCCCGCCACCTCGTTGCCGTCGCCGTCCAGGGCTGAGACCAGAATAGGATAGGGGTCGCCCTCTTGCGCGGGATAGCGGGCCACGCCGCGGGCCATCTCTGCCCCGAAGTCGAGCCGCCGCCGCTGAGGCAGCGCCTTGGGGAAGTCGACGCCGGGCATGGCCCGAAACACGCTCTCCAGCCGCTCCCGGGGCACCGCGGTGCCGTCGGAGAGGCGTGGGTGGCGGCTGGGCGGCGGCTCGACCTCCTCCCGCACCCAGCGATCCAGGTTCATCAGGGCGGCCCGCTGGAGGGGGCGGTAGTCGATAGTGTTCAGGGGATACTGGAGCCTTGCCCCCTCCGCGTTGGTGTCACTCAGAGGCAGGCTACCGCGCCCGTGCTGGGTGCCCGTCATGTAGTAGATGCGCACATCCGGCGGCGGCTCGATGTCCCGGGTTCCGGCCACGTCGGTATGGGTCAGGGAGGCGCCACTCCACCAGTACTCCACCCCGGAGTTCATGGCGATGATCCTGGGCGTGACGCCCCGGGCCGCCACCCTGTCCAGCAACCCGTCGGTCTGGCGCAGCAGGGGGTCTGTCTCCGGGGTGTAGGTGAAGGGGAAGGGGTTGCCCGGCGCCCGCAGCACGTTGGTGGAGGGCTGGCCGAAGCGCAGGTTGAACTCGCCCCGGCGGGAGCTCCCGATGTGGATCAGCATACCGTCGAAGACCGCGCGCCCCTGCTCGTCGGCGTTGAGGCCCAGATAGAGGAACTCCCGCTGGTAGCGGCCGCTCTGGGAGGCCCCGTAGCAATAGGCGTGCTGGATGCCACCGGCGCTGGGGTTGCCCTGGGCTGCGGAGGCATGCTTCAGGAAGCTGACACAGTCCCGGGTCGCCAGGAACCCCAGGCCGATGACCGGCGCGCCCACCGTGGTGTACACCAGCTCGTAGACCAGCCCCGGCTGAAAGCCCGTCGAGAGATAGACAGCGTTTCTGTCGGACACGGGTTGGTCGTTCTCCCAGCGCGCGAACTGCCAGAGGGAGCGGTCGAGGGTCTTGGGGGGCGCTTCGAAGTGCTCCCGTACCGTGAGGGTCGCGGTGGGGTCGTTGAGGTCATGGGCGGGCAGGGGACGGTGATTGCGGTCCGAGAGGAGCAGGGAGCGGGTGGGCCGGCTGACCTGGTACTGGATGTAGGTCTGCCCGTGGAGCGGCGCGCCCCCCTCCAGCGCCTCCGGCACGGTGATGGCCATGCCGCCCTGGGGGGCGTCGGCCTGCCAGCCGCAGAAGGCCACGGTGAACCCGTGGCGCATCAGGAAGCCGTCGCCCAGGTCCATCTCGCCGGCTGCGCCCGGCGTCGCGGTGTTGTTGAAGGCGTTCAGGGCGGTGCGGTTGCCGCGGTTGACCACGTCGTAAAGGAGGCGGCCGCCGGGTGCCGGGCGCACCGGCTTGAGGAGCAGGAAGTCCGAGGAGAAGTGCACCAGGCCGCCGGGTCCGGTGGGGGCCAGGGCCAGGTCGGTGATCACCTGATGGTCCGGATGCCGAGGGTCAACGGCGAAGCGCAAGGTGCCCCGGACCTGCTCGTAGGGGCCGGCCTCCCCGAAGGACTCGCCGCCGGCCAAGGGGCCGCGGGAGGTGATATCAAACGAGACAACGGCCATGGGATCCACTCCTTTCGAATGATCGCGACTACTATGTTTGCCTTAGCGGGTGGTCAGTTGAAGTGCGGCTTTCGAGCCCGTGGGTATTGGCTGGATTCTGCTCGTCAAGCGCCCAGTGGAGTGGGTTGTCGAGGATATACTGCCGGATGCGTCCTAACTCCGCGTCGTTCCTCACAATGTGCTCGTAATAGTTTCGTTGCCAGCCAAATTGCTTTAGCCCTGCCTGGTGAATCAATCTGGTGGAGATGGCTTTGAACGTCCTCACGCATTCGCCCAACGTAGGGGCGTGATTCATCATGCCCTCGGGCGCAATTCATTGCGCCCCTACATTCGTGTCATCGGGTTGGGTAATGAGCATGACGCCGTGGATGTGGTTTGGCATGGCAACAAACGCATCCGTGGAGACGTCTCGATAGCGCTCAGGCAGCCCTTGCCATGTAGAGAGCACAATGTCGCCGGCCACACTCAGTATCAACCTGTCGGCTTCGATATTGCCAAGCCAGCACTGTCTGCCCAGCGTGCAGATGGTGATAAAGTAGGCGCCTGGCAGCCGGTAGTCGTAGCCCTTGAGCCGAATTGATCGTCGATGATACATGTTGGAGTGGTGGCGTGTTGCCCTATTATTCGCCATGTTCCGCTTCTGGGGCTACCCACCGTCTCGATACGCCATGTCCAGCAGGTCGGCGATGTGGACGATACGGATGTCCAGGCCAGCCTCCCTCAGGCCCTGGGAGAGCTGGATGAAGCAACCGGGGTTGGCGGTGACGATGACCTCCGCGCTGGTGGCCGCGGCGTTGCGCACCTTGCGTGCCCGCAGGCCCGTGGAGGACTCCCGCTGGGTCAGGTTGTAGAGCGCGCCGGAGCCGCAGCACAGCGCCGACTCAGCCATCTCCCGCAGCTCCAGGCCGGGAATGGCCCGCAGCAGTTGCCGGGGCGCCTCCCGCACCCGCTGGGCATTGGCCAGGTGGCAGGGCTCCTGGTAGGTGACGCGCATTCGCACTTCTCTGGGGGGCTTCACCGGTCCCAGCGCCGCCAGGAACTCGGTGAAGTCCTTCACTCTGGCCGAGAAGGCCCTGGCCCGCTCCGCGTGGGAAGGGTCGTCCTCCAGCAGGTGGGCGTAGCCCTTCATGGTGGCGCCGCAGCCGGCAGCGTTGACGACGATGGCGTCCACCTGCGCACCCTCGAAGGCAGCGATGTTGCGGCGGGCCAGCTCCTGGGCGGCCTTCAGCTCGCCGCGGTGGGCGTGGAGCGCGCCGCAGCAGCCCTGGCCCGGCGGCACGAGCACCCGGCAGCCGTTGGCCGCCAGCACCCGGGCCGTGGCCCGGTCTGTCTCGCCGAAGGCGGTGCTCATGACGCACCCGGCCAGGAGGGCCACCGTGGCCCTGGCCTGGCCCTGTGGCTCCCAGACCTGGCCATCCGGCACAAGGGGCGGCGATGCCACGGGAGGTAGCATGGACTCCACCTCCTCCAGCCTCAGGAGCTTCAGGATGCCCGAGCCCCGAGCCAGGGCCTGGAGGCCCCACTGCTGGTAGAGCCGGGCCGCGGCCGTGGCGGCGCGGAGCCGCCCCAGGTTGGGCAGCAGCCAGCGCATGCCCGCCTGGAGGCCGAAGCCCGCGGTGCTGCCCCTGCTCTCGGTGATGGCGGCCCGGACCCCCAGGCCGATGCGTTCCATCTGCACGCCAGAGGGGCAGATGTTGGTGCAGGCCTCGCACAGGATGCAGTTGTCCCAGTGGCGGAGCAGGTCGGGGGTCAGGTCCAGATGGCCCTCCACCAGGGCTCGTGCCATGGCGATGCGGGCACGAGGGCCCTCCGGCTCCTGGAAGCTCTGCTGGTAGGTGGGACACACGGAGAGGCAGAGGCCGCAGCGGATGCAGCTCAGCATGTTATCGTACTCAGCCTCCAGCAGGCGCTGGGCCGCCGGCGGCAGGCGGGGTTCGGGCATCGAGTAACTCCTGGGTGCGTGCGAGTCAGCCTTTGAGTATAGCACCACCCGCGGGGGAAATCCGCTCAGTCGCCTCGGCCCGGAGCACCAGGTAGACCCCCGCCAGCACGATGGCGCCGCCCACCAGTTGGCTGGGGTGCAGGGCCTCGCCCAGGAGGGCGAAGGCCAGGAGGCTGGCGCCCACCGGCTCGGCCATGACCGCGGTGCTCACCGCCATGGCGCTCATGTGCCCCAAGGCCCAGTTGAGGGCGGAGTGGCCCAGCACCTGGGGCAGCAGCCCCAGCAGCAGCAGCAGCCCGTAGGTCTCGGAAGAGAAGCCGGACAGCGGTTGCCCGGCCAGCACCGCCCCGGCCACCAGCGCCAGGGCGGCCACGGGGTAGCTCACGGCGATGAAGGCCATGAGGGAGACCTCCCGCCGCAAGCGGCGGCCCGTGAGCCGGTGTCCGGCCATGGCCGCCGCGCCCAGGAGCGCCAGGCCGTTGCCCAGCAGCGTGCCCGGCGCCAGGCCTGCTTGTCCGGCAGGCAGGCCCGCGTCCCCCGCGGCGATGATGGCGGTGCCCGCCAGGGCGATGACCGTCCCCGCGAGCATGGGCCAGGTCACCCGGTCCTTCAGGAGCCACGCGCCCAGGGGCGCGACCATCAGGGGCGTCGTGGTCACCAGGAGGACGGAGCTGGCTACCGATGTGTGCTCCAGAGAGCTGATCCAGAAGGCGAAGTGGAGGGCCAGGAAGCCCCCTGAGGCCGCCGCCAGGCCCAGAAGACCGGGGGAGTAACGCCGCAGGTCCGTCCTGGCGACCCCGTAGGCCACCGGGAGGACGATCAAGGAGGCGATGGACAGGCGGTAGGCGCCGATGGCCAGGGCCGGCGCCTCGGCGGCCAGCCGGATCAGCACCGCCGCGGAGGAGACGGCCAGCACGCCCAGGGCCAGGACCAGGCGCGGCGGCACGGGCGTTGCTAGAGCGCGAGCTTGCCGGGGTTCAGGATGCCCTGGGGGTCAAGGGCGTGCTTGATACGGCGCAGGGCCGTCAGCCCTGCGCCGTGCTCCCGCTCCATGAGGTGGGCCAGGCGCACCCCCACGCCGTGGCAGTACTCCATGGAGCCGCCCAGGTCCTGGGCCAGGGCCAGCAGCGCATCCATCCCCTGGCCGAGGCGTCCGGTGGGACCTTCGGCGTCCACCACGACCAGAGAAAAGAGCTCGGGGCGGTTCCAGAGACCGCATTCCCGCACCTGGAGGCCGGCCGCGGCCGCCAGCGCCAGGCTCCGGCGGCGGTACTCCAGCACCTGGGACGCGGGTAGCGCCACGTGCAGGTAGTCCACCACGGGCGGCTGCCAGGGCTGGAGGTAGGGGGCCACGCCCGCCTCCTGGATGTGCCGCAGATAGCGCTCCGCCGCGTCGTGGCGGCGCTCCCAGAAGCGCCGGGCGATCCGGGGGTCTCGCCGGGCGCCGCCGGCGCGCTGCCAGACGCGACGGGCCAGCCGGGCCTGGGCCTGGGCGATCTCCCGGATCCCCTCGAAGGCCAGGAAGAGCTGGGCGCCACCGGCGACGTGGCGCTGCCGGCCCCAGCCTGGGGGCAGCGCGGTCTCGAACTCCTCGCCAAGCTCCACCAGGGCAGGCACCAGCCCCCGGCTGAACATCTCCTGGATGACCCCAAAGCCCGCCTCGAAGCTGGGGAAGTCCACGGCCTGGAGCACCCGGTGCTCCGGCAGAGGGAAGACCTGGAGCGTGGCGGCGGTCACCAGCCCCAGGCAGCCCTCGGCGCCGATGAAGAGCTGGTGGAGCGACACGCCGGTGGAGCTTTTGGGGACCGCCCTGGTCTGCACCACCTCGCCCGTGGGCAGCACCGCCTCGATGCCCAGCACCTGCTGGCCCATGGAGCCGTACTGCGCGCCCCGGTAGCCCAGGCTGTTGGTGGAGATGGCTCCGCCCACGGTGGCCACGGGCAGGGTCCAGGGGTCGTGGCCCAGCATGAGGCCCGCCGGGTTGAGCTGCTCCTCCAGGCGCTGGAGCACCACGCCCGCCTCCGCGGTGGCCGTGCGGTCCTCGGGACTGATGCGGCGGACGCGATCGAGCCCCTTCAGGTCCACCACGATGCCGCCGCAGGGCGAGAGGGCCCCGCCCATGAGGCCGCTGCCGCCGCCGAAGGGGATCAGGGGGACCTGCGCCTCGTTGGCCAGACGCACCAGGCCCTGGACCTCCGGAACGTTCCTGGGCCGGGCCACCCACTGAGGGCGGGAGACCAGGGTCTCCACGCCTGGGAAGGCCCGGGAAGGGCGCAGCGCGTCGGAGGCGTAGCGCCGCAGCGTCGCCTCGTCCCAAGAGACCCCCTCCGGGCCGAGGAGCGCCAGGAGCCTCTGGTGGACCTCGTCTTCCTGCATAGCAGCTCCTGAACGGTGGCGAGTGCTGCCATTATAACAGTCACGGTGACTGCTGGAGAAAGGCATGCCGGGCAGTAATCGTTTCACAAACGGTGGGAGGAAATTATTGCCGCTCATCCTGAGCCAGTCGAAGGGCGAGCGGCTCATGGTTCGACAAACTCACCATGAGCGGGTGATGGCTGGGCCCACCGCTAGTGAAACAGTCTCGCCGGGCCTCCGGGGAATGCTATAATGCCAGCCGTTACCACCCTTGATCTAGGCGACCAAAGGAGACGGATCATGGAGTATCTGCGCCAGGTAGATTTTGCGGCCTTTGCCGCGGCGGGCGCCCAGGAGCGGCTGACCCAGGCGCTGCTGGGCTTGGAGTCCGGCGGCAAGGAGTGCGCCATCAACTGTGTGCGGGTGCCGCCGGGCGGCGGGTCACCCGCGGGCCGGCACACTCACGTCTTCGAACAGATCTACTACATCGTCAGCGGGACCATGGACCTGGAGGTCGGCGGCCAGCAGTTCAAGGCCGGGCCAGGCACGCTGGTGTACCTCCCGGTGGGCGTGCCCCACCGCAACTGGAACGGGGGGACGGAGTCGGTGGTGCACCTGGCCATGATGGTGCCCAGCCCTGCGCCGGGGCAGCCCATCGCCATCCCGGCGCCGGACTAGCGCCCCGCCTCAGGGCGTGCCCTGGCCCTCCCCTGCCAGGCCCTCCAGCGCCTCCAGCGCCGGGCCGAGGAGCGCCGCATCCGGCTCCCGCCCCAGCGCGCGGCAGACCCCCAGGTAGGTCCCGACCATGCTACGCATCCAGGGCGCGAAGGCCGGAGGCAAGGCCAGGAAATGGGGCGCCAGGGCCGCCACGGCCTCCTGGGCCGGGGCCAGGGCCTCCTCCCGCCGCCCCAGTTCGCTCAGGCGGTTGGCCAGGGTGTTCAGGGACATGGCCAGGTCGGGGCGGAAGGCCTCGGGCTGGCGGGCCGCCAGCTCCCGGTAGAGCCCCACGGCCTCCTGGGCCGGGGCCAGGGCCTCCTCCCGCCGCCCCA
>JACPQN010000140.1 GCA_016190485.1 Chloroflexota bacterium | reverse complement strand
CTGCTGACCTGGAGCCACGGCTTTGCGCTGGACGACCCCGATGCGGTGTACGGGGAGTTCTACAACTGCACGGCGCCGCGCAACTGGTCGCACCTGTGCACTGCCGAGGTGGACGCGCTCTTCGAGAAGCAGTCGCAGGAGGTCGACCCGGCCAAGCGCAAGGCCCTGGTGTTGGAGATGGAGCGCAAGGCGGTGCCCACCGCCTCCAAGATCATCACCCAGTGGAACAAGACACGCAACGCCTCCTGGAAGTTCGTCAAGGACTACGTGCGGCACCCCTCCAGCTACAACAACATCCGCTACCGGGACGTGTGGTTGGATAAGTAGTTTCCCGCCCGGCTCCCATAAGGAGAGGAGGCCCCGTGAGGGGCCTCCTCTTTTTGTCTCAGACGCCTTGGGCTGCCTGTGGCCGCCGTGGAACAGAGCGCCTCCGGGAGAGGCTCTGTTTGGTGCGAGCCGTCCCGGCCCATGCTATACTCAAATGGATAGACGAACACGAGGGCAGTGTGAGCGGCACGCCCTTTGTCATAAGAGGGGGAACAGGCATGGTAACGGAAGAGATGGTCTTGGAGGCTATGAAGGACGTCTATGACCCGGAGATCCCGGTGAACGTGGTGGACCTGGGTCTGGTGTACGATCTGAGGGTGGAGGGCGACGTGGTCCACGTGACCATGACCATGACTGCGCCGGGGTGCCCCTTCGGGGATCACCTGGCCATGGATGCCCGGGAGAAGATCATCGCGGGAACGGGGGCCAGGGACGCGCAGGTCACCATGGTGACGTCGCCACCTTGGACGCCCGAGATGATGTCGGACGACGCCCGCAAGGCCCTAGGCTGGTTCTAGGCTCAAAGGACGCCTCTGTCAAAGCCCTCTCCCTGGAAGGGGGAGAGGGCTTCTGCTCTCTCTAGGGGAGAGTGTTTACCAAGCGCGTTGGTCGAGCCTGTGTGCCCTGAGCGCTTGTGAGTTTTTCATGTAGGGTGGGGGCTCAGGTTCAGGGCGAGTGGATTCTTAAACACTCTCCTCTCTGGCAGCGTTGCTGGTGCGTGACTCCCATGCTACACTGGCGCAGCAATTGACACGCCAGGAGGGCAGTATGGCAGACGAGGCGACGCTGAGCGAGGTGCTGGCCCGGAAAGCCGCGGTGGACATGCTCATCGAGCGGACCGCCGGTGAGCTCCGCCAGGCCCTGCGCGCCGCCGCCGTGGAGCTGCGCCCCTTTCCCTACTTCCCCCAGAGCACTACAGAGGCCATTGAGGCGGAGCCCGGCGGAGCGGCCAAGGCCGATGTGGGCTGCGTGGTGGTCTGCCCCGATGGTGAGCTGTACGAGCTGACCATGGCCGTGGACTTCTCGACGGAGACGGGCACCGTGGACAAGCGGGAGGACCTGCGGGAGCTCAACCTCAAGCCCCAGGACTACATCGCCTACGCCTACAACGCGCTGGTGGCCATCACCCGCACCCTGGCGGAACGGGCGGGCAAAGCGTAGCCAGCGCTTAGCGCGCCGGACGAAGTTGGGGGACGGCAGCGCCGTCCCCCAACGGTCTGTCCAGATACAGGCTGCTACTGGTCCAGCCAGACGTCCCGCATCTTCTGGTTGCTATAGGTGCCCGGGTGCTTCACGAAGTCCTTCACCGTGTTCCAGGAGCCGAAGTTGACGCGGCTCCACCCTAGGCTCAGCTTGCCGTTGAGGAGCAGGGCCTTGCGCTCCATCTCCTGGACTAGCTTCTTCCGCTCGGCCACGTCCACGGTCTCGCTCTGCTTCTGGAAGAGCGCCTCCATCTCCCGATCGCACAGCCCGCCGTAGTTGCGGGGCGCTTCGCAGCTTATGTGCTCCGAGTAGATGGCGTCGGGATCGTCGATGGGCACACCCTGGCCCCAGGGGTAGAGCTCGAAGTCCCGTTTATTCAGGGTGTCGTAAGCCGTAGTGGAGTCCTGGATGAGCAGCTCTCCGATGAGGCCGACCTTGCCCCACTGGTCCTTGAGGAAGATGCTCAGGTCGTCGCTACCCTTGCGGGTGTGGATGCGCATCTTGAAGCCCTCGGGCACACCGGCCTCGGCCAGGAGCTGCTTGGCCCGGGCGATGTCGGCGGCCTTGTCCCTGCCGTAGCCCGGAATCTTCACGATCTCTTCTCTGGATAACGCCCACTGGCCCGTGGCTGGCAGGTAACCGCCCGTGTCGCCATCGCTCTTGTAGAGCACCTTGATGGCGGCCTCCCGGTCGATGGCCAGGCTCAGGGCCTGACGCACCCGGGGATCGTCGAAGGGCTTGCGGTGGGCGTTCACGTTGACCGACTGGAAGCTGTAGCCGCCCATGCGCTGGACCGTGACTTTGCCGGGAAGCTCCGCCTCGATCTGCTTCGCCTCTTCGGCGTCCAGGGGGTAGATCAGGATCTGCCCGGTGCGGAAGGCGGCCAGGCGAGTCCCCCTATCGGGGATGATGAAGAACTTGTAGCCGTCCAGGTAGGGGCGGCCCTTCACCCAGTAGTCGGGGTTCTTCACCAGCTCGATGCTGGTGCCCCGGATGTACTCCTTGAACTTGAAGGGCCCGGTGCCCATGACCTCCTTGCGGTAGACCTCGTCGGTCTTCTGGTCGGCCAGCTCCTTGTCGAACATGGCGAACCAGCCCTGAGACAGGTTCATGAGCAGGGAGGGCGTGGGCCGCTTGAGGACCACACGGACGGTGGCGTCGTCAGGCGTCTCGATGCGCTCCACGGCGTCCAGGGTGCCCTGGCGGGGGCTGGGCGCGCCCTTGGGTGGGCTCTTCACTCGCTCCAGGCTGAACTTCACGTCGGCGGAGGTGAAGGGGTTGCCGTTGTGGTATTTCACCCCTTTGATCAGGTGGAAGGTGTAGGTCTTGCCGTCGGGGCTCAGCTCCCACTTCTCCGCCAGGTCGCCCACGACCTTGGTGTTGTCTTTTGGATCGAACATCACCAGGTAGTCGTAGTTGGGCGCCGTGGGGGCCTGCATGCCGGTGGTGGACTCCCGGCTCAGGTCGAAGCTGGGCGGGTCGTCTGTGGTGGCCCAGGTAAGCACGCCACCGTACTTCGCCTGAGCGGGCGCAGCCGGCTTGCCGGCGTCTGCGGCGGGCTGGGCCGCTGGCGCGCAGGCAACGGCTACGGCCAGACCCATGGCCGCCAGCGCGCCTGCCGCGACGCGTGAGGTCAACATACAATGCCTCCTCTCGTGGCTCGCATTCCACTCGCCCTGGCAGCGGAGCCCGCTGCCAGATTAGGCCACTGTATGCCTTCGGTGGCGCTGCGTCAAGCTTGGCGCAGGCGTGGATCCAGGGCATCTCGGAGGCCGTCTCCCAGGAGGTTCAGGCTCAGGGTAACGACGAAGATAGCCAGGCCAGGGACGGTGGCAATGTGCGGCGCCAGCGAGAGGACGCTGCGCCCCTCAGCCAGCATGGCGCCCCACTCGGGCGTGGGCGGCTCCACGCCCAGGCCCAGGAAGCTCAACCCCGCGGCAAAGATCACCGTCCGCCCCGTCTCCAGGGTGCCGTAGACCAGGATGGGGGCCAGGGTGTTGGGCAGCACGTGGAGCAGGACCGTGCGCAGGCTGCTGGCCCCCATGGCCCGCGCGGCGATGACATACTCCTGCTCCTTGAGGGAGAGCACGGAGCTGCGCACCAGGCGAGCGTACTGGGGGATCTGCACGATGGTGATGGCCAGTAGCGCGTTGAAGAGACCCGGCCCCAGGGCGGAGACGATGGCGATGGCCAGGAGCAGGGACGGGAAGGCGAAGATAACATCCAGCACCCGCATGATGATGTTGTCCAGCCGCACGCTGAAAAACCCCGCGGTGAGGCCCAGGCTGGTGCCCACCAGCCCGGCCAGCAGCACCGGGAAGATCCCCGTGGGCAGGGATACCCGGCCGCCCCAGAGGATGCGGCTCAGCACGTCGCGCCCCAGGAAGTCGGTGCCCAGGGGGTGCCCGGGTGAGCCGATGGGCGCCAGGCGGTTGGAAGAGTCGATGATGGCCACGGGGTCATAGGGGGCGATAATGGGCGCCAGGATCACCAGGGTGGCCACGATGAGGACGACGCAGGCGCCGCCCACGGCCACCCTGTCCCGGCGCAGCATGCGCCAGGCCTCGTAGGCCAGCCCGTGGTGGCGGCGCTGCCCGCGCTGAAGCTGCTGGATGATGGCGGAGCTAGAGGCCATGGAGGTAACTCGCTAGTTGCTGTATTTGATCCGGGGGTCCAGGAACGCGTAGCAGATGTCAACCACCAGGTTCACAAAGACGAAGACCGTGGCCAGCAGCAGCACGCCCCCCATGACCACCGGCGTATCCCGGGAGGAGATGGCCCGGTACATCATCTGGCCCAATCCCGGCCAGGAGAAGATGGTCTCCACAATGATCGCGCCCCCCATGAGGAAGCCGGTCTGGAGGCCGATGACGGTGATGACCGGCAGCAGCGCATTGCGCAACGCGTGGCGGTAGACCACCACCCGGTCCACCAGGCCCTTGGCCTTGGCGGTGCGGATGTAGTCCTGGCGCAGCACCTCCAGCATGGTGGAGCGCACCAGGCGCGCCACGATGGCCATGGACACCGTGCCCAGGGTGACCGCGGGCAGGATGAGGTGGTGCAGCAGGTCCAACAGCCCGCCGGCGCCCCGTACGTCCGTCATGCCGCCCGAGGGGAACACGCGCAGCCACAGGGCGAAGATCATGATGAGCACCAGGCCCAGCCAGAAGGAGGGCATGCTGTTGCCAAAGAGGGCCAGCAACATCATCAGCCGGTCCCACAGCGAGTACTGCCTAGTGGCCGAGATCACGCCCGCAAAGATGCCCACGATGCTGGAGATGCTGAGGCTGGCGATGGCCAGCAGGAAGGTGTTGGGGAAGCGGTCCATGATCATGGTGAAGACCGGGTCGTGCTGCAACGCCGAGCGTCCCAGGTCCCCGCGCAGGGCGCGTGTCAGCCAGGTGAAGTACTGAAGGTAGATGGGCTGATCCAGCCCCCACACCCGCCGCACCTCCGCCAGCTCCTCCTGGGTGGCGTTGGGCCCGGCCAGAGCGTAGGCGATGTCCCCCGGCACCAGGTGGAGGATGATGAAGACAGTGATGCTCACCCCAAGGAGCACCGGGATGGCCGCCAGGAGTCGCTGGATGATGTAACGGGTCATGGACGCGATCCGCCTCGTGGGGATTGTCGCTCAGCGCCGCAGAGGAGGAAACCCCTCTGCGGCGCTGAGCACTTGTGAGTTCTTGTCCTCCCTCCCCTGGTGGGAGGGAGCTAGACCTGTCCTGAGCCTGCCGAAGGAGGGAGGGGGAGGCGTCGCCTCACCCCTCCCTAACCCTCTCCCGTCACGGGAGAGGGAAAGATTCACAGACTCTGAGCCAGAGCAAGAGGGTGGCGAGGCCCGTGGGCGGCGCCACCTCGCGCCTTTACTGGTCGAGCCAGGCGTTGAAGAAGACGAAGCTCCCCTGGGCCGGCGCCACGTAGTCGTGGATCTTGCGATTCATCACCCGGGGCAGCGTGTCGTGGGCTACGTAGATGTCGGCGGCATCTTCGGCGATGAGGCGGTTGGCCTGCTTCCACAGGGATCGGCGCTTCTCAAAGTCCGGCTCCTGGTCCGCCTGATCCAGGACGCGGTCGACCTCGGCGTTGCTGTACCAGCCGGGGTTGGGGCCATTGGGCGGCTGCTGGCGGGTGTGGTACAGCCGGGACACGTTGGTGCCGGAGTCGGTGCCGTGGGACATGTTGGTGAGGCCTACGTCGGGGGTCAGCCCTTCGTAGTACTTCTGAACGTAGGTGTTCCACTCCTGGGGCACCATCTTGACCCTGATGCCCACCTCGGCCAGGTTCCGCTGGATGAACTCCACCATGGGCTGGCCGGCCATCATGCCCGATCCCGAGGGCGGGAAGTAGACGGTGGTCTCGAAGCCGTTGGGGAAGCCTGCATCCCTCAGCAGCTCCTTGGCCTTGGTGGGATTGTAGGGGTAGATCTCCTTCAGGTCGGGGTCGTACGCGTCGGTGCCGGGGCCGAAGGGTGCGATGGCCTTCACCCCCGTGTTCTTCAAGATGTCCCTGATCAGGGCATCCTTGTTCACCGCCATGGTGGCCGCGATGCGCACTCGGCGGTCGTTGAAGGGCGGGTTCTTGCTGTTGAACCGCACGAACCAGACGTGGCCGTAGGCCTTCTGGATGACGTCGAAGCGGGCGTCCTTACCAAAGTCGGCATAGGTGTCGGGCGGCAGGTTCACGGAGAAGTCGATGTCGCCCGACTTGAGGGAGACCACCCGCACGGCTGGCTCGCCCATGGGCCGGAAGATGATCTTGTCCAGCCAGGGCTCTTTGCCCCAGTAGTCCTTGTTTTTCACCATGACTACCCGGTCGCCCGCCTTGAACTCCTCCAGCTTGAAGGGCCCGGTGCCCAGGGGGTAGCGGTGCAGCTCGTCGTTGCCGTACTTCTTGATGGCCTCTGGGCTGGTGACGCCGTACCCCCGCATCAGGAGGACAAAGTTGACGTAGGGCTGCTTCTGGGTCATGCGGACGGTGTACTCGTCCACCACCTCTACTTTGTCGATGAAGCCGAAGCGCTGGCGCTGGGAGCCCCAGGCCTTGGCGTGGTAGAAGGGGTGGCTCTTATCGAACTCTCGCTCGATGTTGTATTTCACCGCCTCGGCGTTAAAGGGGGCGCCGTCGTGGAACTTGACCCCTTTGCGCAGGGTCCACGTGGTGACCTTCGCGTCGGGGCTTTCGGTCCACTTCTCCGCCAGCACCCCCACGGTAGGCGACACGTCGGCCGAGGAGAGAATGTCGCTCTCCATGAGAGGTTCAAAAATGTGGCGGGAGACCCGGCCGTTGCTCCAGGTGAGGCCGTAGTCGCTGTAGAGGGGGTTGATCTCCGCCTCCGCGCCGTAGACCAGCACGCCCCCCTTCTTGGGCGTCATGGCGCCCGGCGCGCCGCCGCTAGTGGGGGCCTGGGCCGGCGTGCAGGCGATCTCCAGGACGCCGGGGGCCACCAGCGCGCCACCTACCAGGGCCACCATCTTCAAGAACTCCCGGCGGCTCGTGTCCTCTCTGTTGAGCCGCAGCAGGTCTACTATCGTAGGCTTATACCCCACGGGTTCACCTCCCTCGTGTGATAGCCGTAAAGCATGCGTTTCGTGGCTGGACCATCGGCCTGTACGATCGCCACCTCCTTGCCTACGTAGCTCTAGGTGCTGGCTATCACGTCCAGCACGGGGGGGTGCTTGGCGCTGATCACGTCGTACCAGATGGTGCGCCGGGAGCGCAGGGCCTCCTTGGCCCGGACGGGGTTGGTGGGGTGGTTCGCGTCGGCGTTGGTGGTGTCCATCTCCAGCAGGGATACCGCCTCCACGTCCGGGCGGGCGATCACCTCCTGGTTGGCGGCGCCGCCGTCCCAGGCGCCGGGGCCAAAGATGCCGCTGCCACCGGCGAAGCGGACGCCCCGCTGCTCGCCGATCTGATTGGCGAAGGCCAGGTAGGTGTTGTTGTCCTGGGCCCGGGCCCGCCAGAGATACCAGCTTAGGGGGTCGTAGCCAGGGAACATGGTGAAGCGCACGGGCACGGCTGTTGGCCCGAAGCCCACCGCGGCGGGTCCTTCAACCGCGGAGGGGGCACACAGCAGGTCCGCACCCTCGATGGCCAGGCAGCGGGCCGCCTCGGGGAACATCAGGTCATAGCCCAGCAGGATGCCGATGCGCCCCACGGCCACGTCGAAGGTGGGGAAGCCGTCGTCGCCAGGCGTAGCCCAGACCTTGTCCCGGGAGTTGAGGTGCGCCTTCCGGTACTTGCCCGCGAGCCCCTGGGGCGCAATGAGCACCGCGGTGTTGAATAGCGTGTCACCCTCCTGCTCCACCAGACCCACGACCAGGTGCTTGTTGCGCTCTCGGGCCAGGCCCATGAGCGCCATGACCGTGGGGCCCGCCAGGGGCTCCGCCACGCTGCGGGCCTCCTCCCGGCTGCGGAAGACCGCGCCCGTGGTGCACAGCTCCGGAAAGACGATCAGATCGGCCCGGTCTGCCCGGGGCGAGGTGATGAGCTCTTCCAGCTTCTTCAGGTTGGCGGCCACGTCGCCCGGTGTGGGGGCGACCTGGGCCACGGCCACGGTGGACTTGCGGCCCGGCGGCAGCGCCCGGTAACCGAACAGGCCATGGAAGCGCAGGGGATTGTGTATGCCCACGTGCTGGTGAATGGTCTTGTACCGGCCGGGGAGGCGGTCCCGCATCTTGTTGTCCGCGGTCTCGCCCCAGAACTCCTTCTTGCGGGCTTCCGCCAGGTCCACCTCGCCGTAGACCACGCCGTTGCCGTCGTCCAGCAGGGCCTGGAGCGTGCCGTCGGGGTTGGAGATGCAGGTGCCGCCGGCGTACTGGGTGCCCCGCTCCAGGCCGATGCGGTTGGAGGTGACCATGTACACCCCGTTCTCGAAGGCCCTGGTGATGGAGCGGAACGATCCCCGGGAGACGCTGGCGAAGGGGACGCAGATGAGGTCGGCCCCCTCCAGGGCCAGGACCCGGCAGGTCTCCATGACCAGCGCGTCCATGCAGATGAGGCCGCCGATGTTCCCGATCTCCGTTTGCCACACCGGCAGGGGCAGGTTGCCTTCTGCGGCCCACTTGGCTTCCGCAGGGATGCAGTGGGTCTTACGGTACTTGCCCACCACGCCACTGGGACCCACCAGGGCGATGGCGTTGTAATAGATGTCCGTGGCGGGGTCCACCTCGGCCATGCCCACCACGATGTAGCAGCCATGGCGGCTGGCGATGGCGGCAAAGGCGTCTGTAGTGGGGCCTGGGATGGGCTCCACGTAGGGGGCGATCTCCTGGCGGTTGTACCAGCAGTAGCCCACGGTGGCCATCTCGGGGGTCACGATGAGCCGGGCCCCCGCGCGCGCGGCCTCCTCGGTCAGGGCCAGGAGGTCCCGGATGTTCTCCTCCTTATGGAACATGGTGGCGTCATACTGGATGGCGGCCACCTTGTACTGGTACCCATTGGGCTGTGCGCTGCTCACCATAGGTTCCTCTCGGCAAAAGGGTAGAGTAATGCGTCGGCAGATGGGCCACGTCTAGTGTCCCGTTTCCGAAGTTCGGCGCAAATGTCTTTGCGAGGGAGCCCGAAGGGCGGGGCCGAAGCAATCCGTGGGTGGGGGGACCTTCAACGGCATCCAGGCATTGCCCTCCCCCAGATTGCCACGTCGGCTTCGCCTCCTCGCAACGACAATTACGGTGTTTTTCAGAAACACCACACTAGTACTTACTT
>JACPQN010000139.1 GCA_016190485.1 Chloroflexota bacterium | reverse complement strand
GCCGAAGGGGTGTCCCCTCGAAAGATTTCTCTCCTCCCCCTCTTCCTGGCCAGGAAGAGGGGGTCAGGGGGTGATGGTCGCGGGGTAGTCGGGTGGAGCTCGCCTCCGCAAGTCTGAACAGCGCAACAAAGAGGCCGTCCAACGACGCCTGGTTCGCCGCCTCGAGGCCCTGGGCAACAAGGTGCACCTCGAACCCGCAGCCTAAAGGCTATTTTCAAGGCAGTTACCCCCACACGCGGCACCCCCACACGCGGCGCTTGACATCTGCCATCAGGTTGGTAAGCTATCCTAATACGTTCTCGCTCTGGTATAGGGCAATGGCCGTCTATGCCGGGCAACGAGGGCCGGGCAGGGTCACGGGGAAGGCGACGGGCTGTCCCTGGGCCTTTGGATCACGGGAGGAGGCACAACGTGAGCAGATGGTCTTGGGCACTCTCCGGCATGGTTGCCGTGCTCCTGTTGGCATGCGCTCCGGCGCCCCAGGCGCCCGCGCGGCAGGCGGCGCCCCAGGAGGACAAGCCGATCGCAGGAGGCGTCTTTATCAAGTGGTTGGGTGGAGACCCTCCCACTTTCGATAACCACCAGAGCAACACCTATCAGACCAACGAGCCTTTCCACCCCGCCTACAACGGGCTGGTCCGGTACGACCCCAATGACCCCATCCACGAGAAGATCCAGCCCTCGCTGGCCGAGCGGTGGGAGCTGAGCAAGGATGGCCTCACCTTCACCTTCAATCTCCAGAAGGGCGTGAAGTTCCACGATGGCGGCTCCTGGGACGCCCACGACGCCAAGTACAACCTGGAGCGGATGAAAGACCCACCCAAGGGTGTCATCAGCCCCCGCCGGGGCGCCTTCGAGCCGGTGGAGCGGATCGAGGTGGCCGACGACTACACCCTAAAGGTCCAGATGAAGCGCCCCTACCCCTCCTTCATCCCCAACATCGCCCAGGGCTGGATGGTGATGTACGACAAACAGTGGATGGAGGCCGGCCATGACCCCACCAAGGAGGTGAACGGCACCGGCCCCTTCAAGTTCAAAGAGTACATCAGGGGCACCTCCATCGAGATGGTGAAAAACACCGGCTACTGGAAACAGGGCTACCCCTACCTGGACGGCGTCAAGTTCTTCATCATCCCTGACCGGGGCACCTCCGTAGCCGCCTTCCGCACCGGGCAGATCCACTTCTACCGGCCGGACGCCGGGGACGCCAAGACCCTGGTGAAGGAGCTGGGTGATAAGGTCAAGATGACCGACACCTTCGGCTGGGGCGGCACCTTCATCAACCTCTCCGTCCTACGCAAGCCTTTCGACGACGTGCGGGTGCGCCAGGCCCTGAGCCTGGCCATCAATCGGGAGGAGGCCATCAAGATCATCAGCGACGGCGACGCCTACGTCCAGGGCTTCATGCCCGGCAAGGGCGCCTGGGCCCTCTCCAAAGAGGAGCTGGCCAAGCTGCCGGGCTACGGCCCCGACATGGACAAGCGGCGCGCGGAGGCGAAGAAGCTCCTGGCTGATGCTGGCTACGCCAACGGTTTCGAGGCCAAGCTGGGGGTCCGCAAGGTGGCGGGCGCCGAGGACGCAGCCATCTACGTAAAGGACCAGTTCGCGAAGATCGGCGTGAACATCAGCCTGGATATCCAGGAGACAGCCACAGCCTACACCAACATGGAGCAGGCCACCTTCGACATGTTCATCTGGGGCACGGCCTACGCCCTGGACGACCCCGACGCGGTCTACAACGAGCACTACCTCTGCACCGCGCCCCGCAACTACTCCCGGGTGTGCGCCAAGGACGTGGACGCGCTGTACGAGAAGCAGACCCGGGCCACGGACCCTGCTGAGCGCAAGAAGCTGGTGCAGGAGATGGAGCGCCTGGCCATCCCCCAGGTGCACAAGATCATCGTGCAGGGCAGCCAGAGCAAGTGGGGCATGTGGAGCTTCGTCCGGGACTACACGCCCCAGGCCTCCATCTACAGCAACTCCCACCTGGAGGGGGTCTGGCTGGCCAAACAGTAAGGCGCCATAGGCGCAACCTCGGGTGCTCCAGCGCGCCCGCCTGCGGCGGGCGCAGAAGGAACGTGCAGAGCTGAGCACAACAGGAGGTGCAGGATGCAGCGATGGCATTGGCTAGCGGCGGGAGTGGCCTTCAGCCTGCTCGGATTTGCCTGCGCGCCCGCCGCCAGCGGGCCTACCGGAGAGCCGCAGGCCGCGCAGGACAAACCCCAGTACGGCGGTGTGCTGAACCTGGCCAACAGCGTGGACGCGCCCACTCTGGACCTCCACGCCTCCAGCACCGTGGGCACCTCGTTGCCGGTCCAGCCCGCGACGAACCCCCTGGTGCGGTACGATCCTCTGGACCCCGTCATGGCCAAGATCGAGCCCAACCTGGCGGAGCGCTGGGAGGTGAGTCCGGACGGCAAGACCTATACCTTCTACCTGCGCAAGGGCGTCAAGTTCCACCAGGGCGGCGACCTCACCGCAGCCGATGTACAGTTCAGCTTCGAGCGCCAGCAGAAGCCGGATAAGGGCCAGGTCCGCCCCCGCAAAGACGCCTTCGAGCGGATCGACCGCTACGACGTCGTGAACGACAGCACCCTGCGCATCGTGATGAAGCGCCCCTACCCCTCCTTCCTGGCCAACATCGCCCAGGGCTGGATGGCCATCTACGACAAGGAGTGGGTGGAGAGCGGCCACGACCCGGCTAAAGAGGTGAACGGCACCGGCCCCTTCGTCTTCAAGGAGTACATCCGAGGTACCTCCACGGAGCTGGTGAAGAACACCAACTACTGGAAGCAAGGGCGCCCCTACCTGGACGGGGTAAAATACTTCATCATCCCGGACCGGGGCACCACCCTGGCCGCCTGCCGGACCGGCCAGATCGCCTTCTGCGGCATCAGGACCAGCGAGGTAGAGTCCTTCCAAAAGGAGCTGGGGAACAAGATCCGCCTCGAGAAGAGCACCGAAGGGCTCAGCAGCAACCACGTAAACCTCTCGGTCCTTCGGAAGCCCTTCGATGATGTGCGTGTCCGGCGTGCCCTGGCTTACGCGTTGGACCGGGAAGCGGCCATCAAGGTGCTCTTCGAGGGCGAGGGCTACACCCAGGGCTATCTGCCGGGCAAGGGCCAGTGGGCGCTCCCGGCCGGCGAGCTGGCCAAGTTCCCTGGCTTTGGACCCGACGTGGAGAAGAACCGGGCCGAGGCCCGCAAGCTCCTGGCCGAGGCCGGCTTTCCCAACGGCTTCAAGGTCACCATCAACATCCGCCAGATCGCCAACTCCGAGGACGCGGGGGTCTTCATCAAGGACCAGTGGGAGAAGATCGGCGTCGTCGGGACCCTCAAGGTCATCGAGACCCAGGCGGCCTACGAGATCATGGGCAAAGGCGACTACGAGGTCTTTAACTGGGTCACCACCAACGGCATGGACGACCCCGACGCCATCTTCTCGGAACACTTCCTGTGCGGGGCGCCCAGGAACTACCCGCAGCTCTGTGTCCCAGAGATAGACGCCTTGTTCGAAAGGCAGACGGCGGCTACCGACCCGGCGGAGCGCAAGCGCCTGGTCAACGAGATGGAGAGGGCGGCCCTGAACGCCATGGTCAAGCCCATTCTCCCCATCAGCACCAACAACGCCACGGTAATCTGGAACACGCTGCAGAACTGGCGCCTCCAGGTCAGCTCCTACAGCAACCGGCATTTCGATGAAGCCTGGCTGGCCAGCAAGTAGCAGCCGCATTGCGTTAATGTGGCAGCCTGCTGGACTGCCACTCTCCGAAGCAACGGCAAACGAAAGCGCCGGGCTTCAGGGCAAACGGACCGCATGGTAGTTAGGGAGGGACCTAATGCACAGATGGCGCTACGCTATAGCCGGAATAGGCGTTAGCCTCCTGGCCCTCGCCTGCGCGCCCGCCGCCGGCGGGCCAGGGGGAGAGCCAAAGGCCGCGCAGGATAAGCCGCAGTACGGCGGCATCCTGAACCTCGCCTCGACCTCGGACCCACCGACCCTGGACCTCCACTCCTCCAGCACCGTGGGTACGTCGCTCCCGGTCCAGCCGGCCATGAACCCCCTGGTGCGCTACGACCCCCTTGAACCCACCATGACCAAGGTGGAGCCCAATCTAGCGGAGCGCTGGGACATCAGCCCCGACGGGAAGACCTTCACCTTCCACCTGGTCAAGGGCGTCAAGTTCCACCAGGGCGGCGACTTCACCGCCGCCGACGCCAAGTTCAGCTTCGAGCGCCAGAAGAACCCGGAGAAGGGTGGCATACGCCCCCGCCGGGCCGCCTTCAATCCGGTGGAACGCTTCGAGGTTGTGGATGACTACACCCTGAAAGTCGTCATGACCCAGCCCTACGCCTCCTTCCTGGCCAACATCGCCCAGGGGTGGATGGCCATGCTGGACAAGGAGTGGGTGGAGGCGGGCCACGACCCGGGGAAAGAGGTGAACGGCACCGGCCCCTTCACCTTCAAGGAGTACCAGCGGGGCGTCTCTGTCGATCTCCCCAAGAACCCCAACTACTGGAAGAAGGGTTACCCCTACCTGGACGGCGTCAAGTACTTCATAATCCCGGACGCGGGCACCGAGCAGGCGGCCTGTCGCACCGGGAGCGTGATGCTCTGCTCCACCAAGCTCAACGAGCAGGAGGACTTCAAGAAGGCGCTGGGCGACAAGATCCGCTTCGAGAAGAGCACAGGCGGCTGGGGCGGCAACCTGGTGAACCTGTCCAACCTCAAGAAGCCCTTCGACGACGTCCGGGTGCGGCGGGCGTTGGCCTACGCCATCGACCGGGACGCCGCCATCAAGGTGCTCTTTGAGGGCCAGGGCTACAACCAGGGCTACATGCCGGCCAAGGGGCCTTGGGGCCTGCCCGAAGCAGAGCTGGCCAAGTTCCCCGGCTACAGCGGCGACGTGGAGAAGAACCGGGCTGAAGCCAAACGGCTCCTGGCCGAGGCCGGCTATCCCAACGGCTTCAACGTGATCATGGGAGTGCGGAAGGTGCCGGGCCATGAGGACGCCAGCATCTTCCTCAAGGACCAGTGGACCAAGGTCGGTGTTATCGGCACCCTCCAGGTCATCGAGACTCAGGCCGCTTACGAGATTCTAGACAAGGGCGACTACGAGATCTTCAACTGGAGCACCGCCTATGCGTTCAACGACCCCGACGCCATCTTCGACGAGCACTACACCTGCAAGGCCGCCCGAAACTACTCCAAGATCTGCATCCCGGAAGTGGACGTGCTGTTTCAGAAGCAGTCCACGACCCTGGACCCCAAGGAGCGGGTGAAGCTGGTCAACGAAATGGAGAAGGCGGCCCTTACCATGATGCCCAAGATCGTCCTTCCCGTTGGCACCAACAGCGCCACGGCTATCTGGGACACGCTGCGGGACTGGCACCTCCAGCCCAGCTCCTACAGCAACCGGCACTGGGAGCAGGCCTGGCTGGCCAAACAGTAGCGACGACAGGCCATGGCAGCCTGCGATAGCCGCGAGGTGAATCCCAAGATAGTCCAGCGAAGGAGGAAACAGATGGGCTTATCGGGGCGCACTCTTGTAGCGATGTGTCTGGGCCTGCTGCTGCTCGCCTGTGCCCCGGCCAGGGAGCAGCCCGCAGCCGCTCCCGACGCATCGACAGATAAGCCACAGTACGGCGGGGTGCTCAACCTGCCCGCCACCTCGGACCCTCCCACGCTGGATCTCCACTCCTCCAGCACCGTGGGCACGTCGCTTCCAGTCCAGCCTGCCATGAACCCCCTGGTGCGCTACGACCCCCTGGAGCCCACCATGACCAAGGTGGAGCCCAACCTGGCAGAGCGCTGGGAGGTCAGCCCCGATGGCAAGACCTTCACCTTCCACCTGGTCAAGGGCGTCAAGTTCCACCAGGGCGGTGACTTCACGGCCCACGACGCCAAGTTCAGCTTCGAGCGCCAGAAGACCCCCGAGAAGGGTGGTGTCCGGCCCCGCCGGGCCGCCTTCGAACCCGTGGAGCGCATGGACGTCGTAGACGACTACACCCTGCGGGTCGTCATGACCCGGCCCTATGCCTCCTTCCTGGCCAACATCGCCCAGGGCTGGATGGCCATGCTGGACAAGGAGTGGGTGGAGGCGGGCCACGACCCCGCCAAAGAGGTGAACGGCACCGGGCCCTTCGTCTTCAAGGAGTACACCCGGGGCGTCTCGGTGGAGCTGACCAAGAACCCCAGCTACTGGAAGAAGGGCTATCCCTACCTGGACGGCGTCAAGTACTTCATCATCACCGACAGCAACACCATCCTAGCCGCCTGCCGCACGGGCAACATCGTGACGTGCGACCTGGATAACAAGCAGGAACAGGAGGATTTGAGCAAAGCCCTGGGAGACCAGATGCGCTTCGAGAAGACCTCTGGCGGCTGGGGCGCCACCTTCGTCAACCTGTCCACCCTGCGCAAGCCCTATGACGACCTCCGGGTGCGCCAGGCCCTGGCCCTGGCCATCGACCAGGACGCGGCCCTCAAAGTGCTGCGAGACGGCGAAGGCTACCGCCAGGGGTACATGCCAGCAAAGGGGCCCTGGTCCATCCCTCCCGAGGAGCTGGCCAAGTTCCCCGGCTACGGCAGCGACGTGGAGAAGAACCGTGCTGAGGCCAGGCGCCTCCTGGCCGAGGCGGGCTACCCCAACGGCTTCCGGGTGAACATGGGGACGCGCCAGCGCCCCGGCGACGAAAACCCCAGCATCTTCGTCAAGGACCAATGGGAGAAGATCGGCGTCATCGGCACCCTCCAGATCATCGAGACCCAGAAGGCCTACGAGATCATGGACAAGGGCGACTACGAGGTCTTCCTCTGGGGCACCGCGTATGCCTTTGACGACCCCGACGCGATCTTCGCGGAGCACTACACCTGCACTGCGGCGCGCAACTACTCCAAGCTCTGCGTGGAGGCCGTGGATAAGCTCTTCAAGCAGCAGTCGGAGACGCTGGACCTGGAGCAACGACGAAAGCTGGTCCGGGAGATGGAGAAGGCCGCGCTGGCCGCCCTCCCCAAGATTGTTCTCCCCATCAGCACCGCCGGAGCTATGGGCGTCTGGAACACCCTGCGGGACTGGCGCCGCCAGCCCAGCACCTACAGCAACCGCCACTGGGAGCAGGCCTGGCTGGCCAAACAGTAGCGCCTTCGGAAGTCGGCCAGTGGGGGAGCGCGGGCGCGCTCCCCCACGCTGTTTCTCGGTAAGCATCCGCAGAAGAGAGTGTTTAACAACGTGTTTGGCCGCTCGTGGTGAGCCCTTCGGCAGGCTCAGGACAGGCTTGTCGAACCACGGCGCTCGCCCTTCGACAAGCTCAGAGCTTGTGAATCTTTCCCTCTCCCTTGACGGGAGAGGGTTAGGGAGAGGGTGAAGCGACGCCTGCCCTCTCCCTCTAGCTCCCTCCCACCAGGGGAGGGAGGACAAAAACTCACACCCTCTCAGGGTGAGCGGATTCTTAAACACTCTCCGCAGAAACGTTTGACAGCGGGTTGCCTCCTTCTTACACTGGGGCTAGTAGGGCCGCGGCGCTCCCAGGCCATCCCGTGAGCGCACCGCGACGATTTCTCCACGCCGGGAGCACCCTAACATTGCCGCAACTCCTCACTCGCGGGGCCATCCTCGCCGTCTTTTTCGCCGCCTACGTCGTCACCCCCGCGGTCACCTGCATCGATCACCTTCTCGCCCCTCCAGTGGCGTCTCACCACCTCAGGGCGGAGCTGCTGGAGCAGACGGGCCGGACCGGCGAGCAGGACGCCGCCACCCATGCCAACGCCGACGAACAGGGGGGGCACTATTGCCTGCTCACGAAGCCCAGCGGCGGCGCGGCGCTCCTGCTGGGCGTGGGCGACCCCCTGCTTATCCCCTCAAGCGCCCCAGCCGCCATAGCGGCCCTCGGCGGGCGCTCTGACTCGGCTCTCTCCTCTCCTCTCCAGGGCCGAGTAGTGCCTCCCCAGGAACGGCCTCCCGCCCTCTCTTCCTAGCCCCCAAGAGCCTCCGTACTGATGCGGGCACGGCAGGCGCCGGCCAGTGAGTCGGGCGTTCTGCTGCGCGATTCAGATTCCAGGAGAAAGGCGAGCATGTGATGAGCTCTACCAAGAGAGTAAGAATATCGGGCATAGTACTGGGTTTGGCGGGCGTGGTGGCTCTGGGCCTCAGCGTGGCCAGCGCCCACGTGACGGTGTGGCCCCGGGAGTCTACCGTCGGGGCCTTCGAGCGCTATACCGTCAGGGTGCCTACGGAGAGAGCTGTCCCTACGGTGAAGGTCGAGGTCGAAATGCCCCCCGGCGTGACCTTCTCCAAGCTGGCCCCCAAGCCGGGTTGGAGCTACGAGATCAGGAAGGACGCGGCCGGAAGGGTCACCGCCATCGCTTGGTCGGGAGGCGCTCTGGGACCGGACGAGTTCGACGAGTTCCTTTTCCAGGCGCGCAACCCCCGAGAGGCCGGCAGGATCGCCTGGCGGGCCCTCCAGACCTACGCCGACGGCAGCGTGGTGGAGTGGACGGGCCCGGAGGGCTCGGAGCGCCCCGCCTCGGTGACGGAGGTCAAGGCTGCGCCCGCTCCCGCGGCCACGGACCACCCCGAGCCTGCGGGGACGGTGACGGTCCAGCCCAGTGCGGCCACCCCGCCAACCACCAGCCCCGACGTTGTGGGCATTGCGCTCCCCGTATCGCTGGCAGCTCTCCTCCTGGCGGCGGGGACCCTGGTATTCTCCCTGGCCACCGCCCGGCGGACGGGTTAGCTGCGCCATGCAGCCCGGGCGCTCGACATCCCGCAGGCGCCCTCCATCCCGGCTTCAGCGTGCCTTGCTGGGCCTGGGGATGGGCGCGATCCTCTTCCTGAGTCTTCGAGTGCCCGGAGTCGCTGCCCACGCCGAGCTGATGCGATCTGAGCCGGCTGCGGGCGCGGTGCTGGCCTCGCCACCGACGCAGGTGCGGCTCTGGTTCAGCGAGCCCATCGAGGCGGAGTTCAACGCCCTTTTAGTGGTGGACGGCGCCGGCGTCCGGCAGGACCTGGGGAATGGACGGGTTGCCGCGGATGACGTGCGCCGGCTGGAGACTGACCTGCGCCCGCTGGCCCAGGGCACGCACACCGTCCGCTGGCGGGTACTCTCCACCGACGGCCATGTAGTGGGCGGCGCCTTTCAGTTCTCCGTAGGGGCGCCGTCTGACGGGGGTGCTGGGATAGAGCAGGGGAACGGCGGGCCACTGGCGGCGGAGGCCCTGCTACGCTGGCTTACCCTGCTCGCAACGGTGCTGCTGGTGGGCGGCGCGACCTTCCGGCTCTTCGTGCTCCAGCCCGCAGCCCAGGATCTGGCCCCGGACTCGCCGGAGGCGGCTCTCCTGACCCGGGCTGAGTTCGACACCGTGGCCCTGGCCCGCTGGGCCGCCCTGGCCCTTGTAGTCCTTAGCGTGGCCGTCCTGCTCTATCAGGTCAGCCAGGTGGCAGGGGTCTCGATCCTCCAGGCCATGGATGGGTCGCTGGTGGGCCGGGTGGTGCTTCAGACCCGCTACGGCATGGTGTGGCTTGCCAGGATGGTCCTTATCGTGGCCCTGATGGGCGTGCTGGACCATCTGGCTATACGTGCAGCCGGCCAGCGGGACCCCGCGCCTCAGACGACAGGAGCTGCTGTACTTGGAACCGGCGCCTGGTGGTGGGCGAGCGCGCTCTTGGGCGCGGGGCTGCTGCTCACGCTGAGCCTGACCAGCCACGCCAGCGGCAGGGACCCCGCCCTGCTGGCGGTCCTGGCGGACTGGCTGCACCTCCTGGGCGCGGTGCTGTGGCTGGGAGGCCTTCTGCACGGAGCCGCGCTCCTGCGCCACCTGGCACCCTTGCGGGAGCCGTCCCAGCGGTATCCTGAGCGGGTCGAAGGGCGGGTCGCGGTGGTGCGGGCGCTGCTGCCAGCCCTCTCCCGCACCGGCGCCGTGGCGCTGGTGGTCCTGGCGGCCACCGGCATGCTCAACGCCTGGCTGGAGGTGGTGGCTCCAGCCAACCTGCTCAGCACCGACTACGGGCGAGCGCTGCTCCTGAAGCAGGTGGTCCTCGCCCCCATGCTGGCGCTGGCAGCCCTGCACCTTCTCTTTCTGGGGCCGCGGCTGGCAGGCCAGCGCCTGGATGCGAGTAAGGACGTGACGGCCCGGACCAGCGCCCGAGTGGTCCGCACCGTGCCCGTCGAGGCCGGCCTGGGGGTGGTGGCGCTGCTGGTGGTGGGGGTGCTCTCCAGCATCCCTCCGGCGCCCCTCGGTCTCGCGGCCGGAGCGCCGGGGCCCGCCGCCCAGGCCAGCACGCCGGCGCCGGGCGTCTCCCTGGCCCAGGCGGCCGGCGAGGGCCTGGTGGTGCTGCGGGTCTCCCCGGCGGACGTGGGCCGCAACACCCTGGTGGTGGTCTTACAGGACGCGGTCGGCCAGCCGGTGCGGGACGCGACGGTGGACGTGCGCCTGGCCGGCGCCGGGACCAGCGGCGCCACGGTCATCGCGCTGGCGCCCCAGGGCGACGGCTACACCACCGTGGCTGATCTGCCCAGCGCGGGCCGCTGGCAGCTCGACGTGCGAGCTCGACTACCGGGACAGCCCGACAGTGTAGCCTCCTTCTTTCTCTCCCTCCCCCTGCCGGGGGCGCGGTTACGCCTGGCCCAGGCCGAGGCGGCCATGAACGGGCTGGCCGCCCTGAAGGAGCGCCAGGAGTTGCGCGGCAGCTCCGGTGGGGCAGCGCTGACCACCGAGTACACCTACGCCGCGCCCGACGCCGTGAGCTTCCAGGCCGAGGGCGGCCCACAGGGAGTCATTATCGGCCCCGCACGGTACAGCCTTACGCCTGGCCAAGGCTGGGGCAAGACGGAGTTGCCGCCGCAGCTCCAGTATCGCTTCCCCTCCTTCCGGTACACCCAGGGCGCGACGGACGTCGCCGTGGTGGCCAGAGAGCCGGCGGATGGCGTGGAGAGCGACGTCCTGGCGTTCTACCAGCCGGCCACCGGGGCCTACTTCCGGCTGTGGATCGGTGTCGACGACCATCTGGTACGCAGGACCACCATGACGGCGCCGGGCCACTACATGACCAGTGCCTACCGAGAGTTCAATGTCCCCAATAGCATCGTTCCTCCTCAGTAGCCTCCGGCAGCGACGAGTCCTCGGAGTCGGGAGCGTGCTGCGGGCCTTCGGCCTTGCTCCGGCGGCCCACGGCGCATCCGGCTGGCTGGACGAGCTGGCGCCTTTCATCATCGTACTGCTGCTGCTGCTGGCTTACCTGTGGTGGGCCCGCAGGGCCACCGCGGCCCAGGACCAGGAGGAGGCATCCCACGAGAACGAGGTGGCCCATGACGGCCAGCCTTGAAACTCCCAGCTCCGACGGAAGGCGCATCGCATCGAGACCCCGGCCGTCCCAGATCGTAATGGCCGCCGTGTTGCTGGCCTTGCTGGCCCTGCTGGGGTGGAGCGGACTGCGCTCCCTGCTCCCCAGGGAGGAGCCGGTCACGGCGCAGGACGGCCCCTCCTATATCGAACCCCGACAGGTGGGCAGCGTCGTCATGGTCCTCTCCGTCTCCCCGGCTCAGGTGGGCGAGGGTCTCTTCCGCATCGTGGTGACCGACCGCAGT
This sequence comes from Chloroflexota bacterium, assembly GCA_016190485.1. Classification (GTDB taxonomy): domain Bacteria; phylum Chloroflexota; class Dehalococcoidia; order SHYD01; family SHYD01; genus JACPQN01. The sequence continues at coordinate 49,841 of JACPQN010000139.1, read as the reverse complement.
GGGGCCACCATCCGCGACGCCCGCAGGGTCACGCTGCTGCTGGACATGCTGGATCATCCCATGGGCGCTCCGAACCTGGTGGCCCTGCCTGAACCCGATGGCAGCTATCAGGTGCGGGCCAACTCCCTGACCATGGTGGGGCGCTGGCGCATCTCCGCCACCGTGGATGGCGGCGCTGCCGACGGCGCTGCCGCTGCCTATGAGGTGCTTATCGGCCCTCGGGTGGCGCGCGACAGCGGCAGACCTGTGTTACCCTATCGGTGGGAGCCGCGCAACTTCGGCGGCCGGACGGTGCTGGGGCTGGAGCTGGCCATCGTGGGGACGGCGGTAGTGCTGCTGGCCCTGTGGCTGGCGCGGGCAAAGGCCCAGCGGATCGTTGGGTTCTTGCTGGGGGCTACCGGCGTGTGCGCGGGCGGCTACCTGGCTATCGGCTCCCTGCTGGCGCCGCTGCTACCCAGTGAGTACCTGCGTAACCCGACGCCGGAGGACAGGGAGTCCATCGCCCGAGGGAGGCCGGTCTACGAGGAGCGCTGCGCCTCCTGCCATGGCCCGGCGGGACGGGGCGACGGCCCCCAGGCGAAGGGGCTGAACCCACCGCCCGCAGACCTGGCCGGTGGGCATATATTCGCCCATAGCGACGAAGACCTCTTCTACTGGGTCACCAACGGCATAGACGGCACCGCCATGCCCGCCCTGAAGGACCAGATAAGCGAGCAGCAGCGGTGGGACGTGGTCAACTACGTGCGCTCCCTGGCCCCGGCCCTGGAGTAAGCTGAACCGGAGGAAGCATGACGACACCCTCGAGAGAAGATCAGCGACGACAGCGCCGGCAGCAACTGGAGGCGCGGCAACGCCAGGCGCAGCAAGAGGTCCAGCGACGCGCGCTGGTGAGCCGAGTGCGGATGGGCGCCCTGGTCGGCCTGCTGGCCCTGGGCCTGGGGCTGGGCCTCTGGTGGGTGGTGCGGGAGGCGACCCAGCCGCTGCCGGGCGTCCCTGTGCCCGACGAAGGCCGTGGCCATGTGGAGCTGGGCGCCCCCCTGACCTACGCCAGCAATCCCCCCTCTTCCGGCTCCCACTACAACAACACGGCCCGCTGGGAGTTCTCCGACCGGGAGATATCGCCCGGCTTCTGGCTCCATAACCTGGAGCACGGCGGCGTCGTGGTGCTGTACAAGTGCCCCGAAAGCTGCGACGAGCTGAAGCGCCAGCTCAAGGGCCTCTACAACAGCTTCCGGCGCTCAAGCTTTGGTTATGTCAAATTAGTCGTGGCGCCCGATCCCAGCCTCCGCACCACCCTGATGGCCCTGGCCTGGAACCGCCGGGACCAGCTGGACGCCTTCGACCAGGGGCAGCTCCAGCGCTTTTACGATGGCTACCTGGACCGGGGGCCTGAAAACGCTCCATAGGAGACTCCAACGTCGCTGGCCCGGGGGCCCTATCGGGCGAGGATGCTCCGCAGGATAGCCCGGTCCTCCTGGTCAAAGACCCGCAGCGCCCACAGCGCGGCGGCGTAGACTCCAGCGCCCAGGAGAGTCAGCGCTGCCAACGGCAGATGGCTCAGGGACCACAGCGTCAGGCCCATGAGCGCCGTTGCCGCCACCGGGCGCAGGGCTAGCGCTCCTATCGGCAGCGGACCCACGTGCCGGCGCACCGCCCGCAGGAAGGGCGCCATCAGCACCAACTCGCTCAGCACCGTTACCACTGCGGCCCCGTCAATCCCCAGCGCGGGGATGGCCATCAGGTTGGCCACCACGTTGAAGGCAGCGGCCAGGGCGAAGGCTCCGGTGATGGTGCGCTGCTGGTTGGCGGCGATGAGCACGTACTGGGTGATCCCGTTGACATAGCTAAAGGGGAGAAACCAGATGAGGATGCGCAGCGCGCCGGCCGCAGGCGCATAGGCTTCGCCGAAGAAGAGCAGGATGAGCTGTTCAGCGGTGACGGTGATCCACACCGTGACGGGCAGGGCCACTAGCAGCAAGGCCTTTAGCCCCCGCACGTAAGCCGGCGCCAGCCGCTCCGGCGACTGCTGGGCAAAACGGGCCATCACCGGAAACAGGGCCAGCGTGAAGAAAGAGGGCACCATCAGCAGCCCATCGACGAACTTGTAGGCCGTGGAGTAGAGGCCCACCGCTTCGGCGCCCCGTAGGGGCTGCAGCAGCATCATGTCGACCCGAAAGAACAGGGTGTTCAGCAGGTTGTTGAGCATCAGGGGAGCCGCGGTCCGGATCATCCCCCGGATGAAGCCGGTGTCAGCCTCCAAACGCAGGCGCGGGAGAGTACGAGAGGCGACCAGGAGGTAGGCCAGCATCATGGCCACGCTGCTGGCCACCGAGACCGCCCCCAGCCCCAGGACTCCCCACCCCAGGAGCAACGCCGCCACCCCCAGCGAGGCCCGCACCACCGAGGCGCCCACGCTGATCAACGCCTGATATTCCATGCGCTCGTGGGCGGAGAAGAGGGCGCTGAGCATCCCCGCCAGGCCGCTGGGCGCCAGGCTCACCATGAAGAGCAGGGTGGCGCCCACCGCTTCAGGGGACAGTCCGAAGAGCCAGTGGTACAGGAGCGCCACGCCCAGCAGGACTGGCGCCGAGGCCAGCCAGAGCCCCACGCGGGCCAACGCCCCGTTCACCAGGTAGCGATTGGCCTGGGCAGGGTCTCGGGCCACATCCCGGGTCAGAAGGGTGCCCAGCCCGAAGTCCGTGAGGATGGTGAAGTAGCCGATGAGAGCCACCGCAAAGGCGTAGCCGCCGTAGCTCGTGGGCCCCAGGAGCCGCAGCATGACGATGGCGAAGCCCAGGTCCACCGCCCGGGTGAGCGCTTGGCCGGCCATGGGCGTCAGGCTGTTCTTCACCACCCGCTGGACGCCGGTGGTGGCCGCCGCGCCCAGCGCCAGGCCCTGCCAGGCCCAGTAGGCCGCTGTGAGGACCAGAGCCACCGCGCCCAGGAAGCTCAGGTAAAGCCCCAGGCGGAGGCTCTCCGGCGCGTAGGCAAAGGTGACGGTGTGCTCGCCCTGGCCCAGATGCACGGCCCGAAAGACTCCGTTGGCCCGTAGCACCGGGAGCGCCCGCCCGGCCTCGTCCCGGGCTTGCCAGCCAGGAAAGAAGGCGTCTCCCAACACCAGGTATCCCGCTTGGGGCATCCGAATGGCCACCACCACCCGGTTCGCCTCGTAGCGGAGCACTCTGCCCGGCTGCCAGACGGTTGACGGCGCACCGCCCGAGAGTAGGGCGGCCTCCCCCTGGAGTAGCACCATCCTCCCGGGATCGTACCCCGGCGATCCCATGGCCTGGAGGGCCGTCTCTAGGTCTGGAACCTGCCGCGCGTCGAAGACGGCGAAGGCCCGGGGGAGGACATCCTGGTTCTGGTACACCTTCACCTCTGCGTCGTAGACCAGGGTCCACCCCGGGCGCACGAGGGGCGCGCCGCTGAGCACGTACTTCACGTTCATCAGGTCCAGCAGCGGCGAGTCCAGTGACTGGGGTTGTGCCAGCCGGCTGATCTGGCTGTAGCGGAGCCCCTCTGGCTCCTCCAGCAGACGCCAGAAGCCCACGTACTGGCGGGGGATCATGCTGTCGTACCCCCGGATGTCCTGAAGGCCCGCCAGCATCCCGCTGTTGGGCGGCAGCGTGTCACCCGGCCCGAAAGTGACGACCCGGAAGACCTCGGAGTCCTGGCGCAGCCAGCGGAGCGCCGGTGGGGTGAAGGCCATCAGCTCTGGGGCTGTGAAGGTCAGGAAACCCCAGCCGAAAAGGGCCAGGTCGCCCACCGTGACGGCCAGCAGGGCCAGGGGACCGAGCCTGCGGGGCCGGGCCAGGGCCAGGAGCAGCGCGCCGCTGCTGAGCAGAAGCAACAGGCCGAAGAGCAGGAAGTTCCGAAACTGGTACGAGTAGAGCATCTCAGCCGACGGAAAGGCGGCGGCCAGCGCGGTGGAGCGATCCAGGAGCCGTTGCGCTTGCTCCAGCGCGAAGGGCAGCGTAGCCCGGCTCAGCGCCAGCCCGGCCAGCGCCAGCGCGCCAGCCACCAGGGCGCTCACAGCCAGGGCCGCAGCTCGCCTCCGGACTGCGGCCCGGTCGGGTGGCCCGAGACCCCGGAGGAGCGCGTCGGCGCCCTGGCCCGCCAGGACGATGACACAGAAGGAGTAGGGAAAGACCCAGCGGAAGGGAGAGTGCACCTGCTCGAAGCCAGGAATGCGGTAGAAGGGGCCATAGAGCGGGCTGCCAAAGGCCAGCAGCAAGGCAAAGGCGCCGTAGCCCGCGAAGAACCAGGTGGTGGCGTCACGTCTCAGCAGCAGCGCGGCGCCCGCCAGCAGCAGCGGCAGCAACCCAAGGTAGGCCGTTCCCTCCACATAGTCCCGCTGGCCCCAGAAGGGATAGCTCCGGGGGCTGCCCGCCGCATCCAGGGACCCCTGGACGGGGAGGAGGGCTCCCTGCACCACATCGAAGTAGTCGTGATGGGTAGGGTTCCCGAAGAAGTCCGGGAGGAGAAAGGCCACCCACTGGAGCCCAGGCAGCGCCCTGCTTTGGACGAGCTCCAGGCTACCCTGGCCTGCCCGCACGGTAGACTGAGCCAGCTCAGCAAAGGGCACGAGCTGCACGCCAGCCAGCGCGCCGCCGATGATCACCATCCCCAGTCCGGCGGCGGCCGCCTTGCACGCAGGCCAGGAGAGGCCGTCCCGCCGGAGCATCAGTCCCAGGCGGAACAGGCTATAGGCCAGGAGGGTGAAGAGCAGATAGAAGCTGATCTCCAGGTGCCCGCCCAGGAACTGGAGGGCCACTCCAGCCGCGCCCGCCAGGGTCCAGAAGGGTGTGCCAAGCCACCTGAGGCGACTGCTCTCCGGTGGCCCCGCGGGCGCTCCCTCCGCGCGCTGAAAGGCCCGCTCCAGGCACAGCAGGAGCCACGGCAGCCAGATGGCTACACCCAGCACCTGGGGCCACTGGAAGCTGACCGTGAGAAACCCCATGAGCGAGAAGGCCGCGCCGGACAGGAGGCTGCCCCAGCGCCCGGCGCCCAGGGCCCGCAGCAGCAGATAGGTAAAGAGTCCGCCCAGGAAGAGGTGGAGCGTGCTATACCACACGTAGGCCTGGGCTGTGGGTAGCAGGAGGAACAGCGGGAGGCCCAGGGGGTAGAGTGCGGCGTTCTGCCCCTCCGCCAGGAAGGGCATGCCAGTGAAGATGTAGGGGTTCCAGAGGGGCAGCTCCCCGCTGCCCAGGGTCGCCTTGAGGTGCTCCTTCCAGCCGTAGTTCTGCAGCACCATGTCCGCGGCCAGGGGGTTTTGTGATATACCCACGCCCAGCTCACGTCCGTAGGGCCGCCAGAGCAGGAAATCGTAGAGGTCGTCCGCGGGCAGGAGCGCCTTGCCGGCCAGGGCGCCCTGCCAGAGGAACAGCAGGGGAATGAGCAGCAGCGCCAGAGCCGCCAGGACGTCCCGCTGCTCCAGGAGCCGCTTCACGAGGCTGTTCACGGGGGCCCTAGGGATCGATGACAGGTGATCTGGTGTTCAGGTTCCGCTCACCCTGAACCTGCCTGCCCTGAGCGCAGTCGAAGGGTCGAAGGGCGAGCGGCTCATGGTTCCCTTCGGCAAGCTCAGGGTAAACTCGGCTCACCATGAGCGGACAGACGGCCTCGCTCCCCAACTTATGAGTCACGGACTACTAGTAGCGCCCCCGGATCTCCACGACTCGCCAGAAGGCCTCCCAGATGATCTTCCAGGACATCTTGGACTTCCCTTGCGTGCGGTCTACGAAGCGGATGGGCACCTCGGCCACCCGGAAGCCCTTGCGGTGGCAGGCATAGGCCATCTCCACTTGGAAGGCGAAGCCTTCGCTCCGGACCCGGTCCAGGTCGATGGCGGCCAGGACCGCCCGCCGGAAGCACTTGAAGCCGGCCGTCACGTCCAGCACCGGCAGCCCCGTCAGGAGACGGGCGTAGAGGTTGCCGCCCCAGCTCAGCAGCCTTCGCCCGATCCCCCAGCTAGGATCGAGGGCGCCGCCTCGGGCGAAGCGGGACCCCACCACCACATCGTAGTCGCGGATCTTCTCCAGGAACAGTCGCAAGACTTCGGGCGGATGCGAGAAGTCCGCGTCCATCTCGATGACGTAGTCGGCGTCGTGGGCCAACGCCCAGCGGAAGCCTGCCACGTAGGCGGTGCCCAGCCCCATCTTGCGGGGGCGGTGCAGCACCAAGAGAAAGGCGGGGTCGTCCTGGGCCAAGCCATCGGCCAGCTCGCCCGTACCGTCGGGGGAGCTGTCGTCCACCACCAGGAGAAACAGCCCAGGAATGCCCAGCTCTTTGAGCCGCCGCACCATGGCCGCCAGGTTGGCGCGCTCGTTGTAGGTGGGCATGACCACAACGGTTCGGGACGGCCCGGGAGGGTGGTTCACAGCCGGCTAGTGAACGTGGACTTCGGAGCGAGGTTCCCCTTCGGGCGTGAGGGTACAATACAGCTCGTTGGGATCACAGCCCGGGCACTCGAGCTGGAAGGTGCTGTGGCCGATGCCGAACCGACGCTCCAGCAACTCGTTGAGGCGGGCGAGGACCGCGTCTCCCTGGCTGACCGGCACGTCATCCACCAGGAGATGGCAGCTCAGCGCCCTGATTTCAGGAGTAATGGCCCAGATGTGCAGGTCGTGCACATCCTTTACCGCCGGGATACCATAGATGCTGCGGACGACCTCACTCACGTCCAGGCCCCTCGGCGTGGCCTCTAGCAGGATGTTCACCGTTTCTCGGATGATCCGCAGGGAGCCCCAGGTGACGATCCCGGCGATGACCATGCTGGCCACAGGGTCAATCCACTGCCATCCAAAAACGAGGATGACCGCCCCTCCACCGATCACTGCCAGGGAGCCCAACGTATCTCCCGTGACGTGCAGAAAAGCACTCTGTACCGTCAAGTTACTCAAGTGGGCCCGCAGCATCAGCATGACCAGGAGGTTTGCCACGAGGCCCCCCGTGGCTACTATCAACATGAGATCGCCCGCCACCTGGGGCGGCTCGGCCAGACGGCGCGCAGCTTCCAACAGGATGAGGAGGGCGATCCCAATCAAGGTGGCGGCGTTGACCAGAGCCACAAAGATGCCCACGCGATGGTAGCCGTAGGTCATTCTGAAGCTGGCAGGGCGATCGGCCTGCCTCAGGCCGTACCAACTCAGGCCCAAGGCCACCAGGTCCGTGAAGACATGGCCCGCGTCGCTCAGCAGAGCCAGGCTGTTGGAGAGCAGCCCGCCCACCACTTCCGCTACCAGCACGGCCAGGGTAAGCAGGAACGCGACCGCCAGCCGGTTTGCGGTTGCGACTCCTCTCTGCGGCATGAGGGGCCTTTCCATACGCCATGCCCTATAACGGCGCCCAGCGCATACTGCCTATCCCTGTGGGCTCTCCCGCCGGGAGAGCTGGCGATGCACTCGCATGGTTCAGTCGTCCATCACCACGGCAAGGCCGGCCGCCTCCGCCAGGGCCGCGGCTTCCTGGTTCACCACCCCATCCTGCATCCAGATGGCCCTGGCGCCGATCTGGATGGCCTCCTGGACCACCGGCAGCACCAGCTCCGACCGCCGGAAGATGTCCACCATGTCCACCGGCTCCGGCACCGCCGTGAGACTGGGATAGCAGGTCTCCCCCAGCACCTCCTGGACCAGCGGGTTTACCGGGATGACACGGTAGCCCTGCTCCTGAAGGTACTTGGCCACGCCGTGGCTGTCCCGGTCCGGCCTGGGGGAGATCCCCACTACTGCGATGGTCTTGCACTGGTTGAGAAGCTGCTCTCTTAGATCCATAGCTGCCTCCCGAGGCTTAGATGTCGCCCGTATTGTAGTCTGCGGGCCACAGAGGGACAAGGCAGGTGCAAGGTTCAAGGTCCAAGGTTCAAGGTCCAAGGTTCAAGGTCCAAGGTTCAAGGTCCAAGGTGCAAAGTCCAAGGTGCAAAGTCCAAGGTCCAAAGTCCAAGGTCCAAAGTCCAAGGTCCAAGGTGCAAGGGTAAAAGGGATGCGCTCAGCGAGAGGGAGGCTCCTTGGCGGCCATGCTCGGCCCCGCCGGCGTACGCAGATGGCGCAGTCGGATGGAGAGAAGGTCTCGCAGCACCACCAGGGCCTGGCGGAGGGTCACCCGCATCCGGGAGCCGCCGACGTTGGTCCACACCACGGGCACCTGAGCGATGCGCAGCCCGGCCCTCTGAGCCAGGTAGAGGAGCTCCGTGTCGAAGACGATGCCCGAGAGTTGCTGCGCCTCGAAGAGACGGCGGGCCGTCTCTCTGGTAAAGGCCTTAAAGCCACACTGGGTGTCCTGCACTCCCCGCACGCCCACCAGCCCCACCAGCAGGTGGTACAGCTTCCCCAGCCAGCGGCGGTAAGGGGGCTGGCTGGCCCGCATGTCTCTGCCATCGGGCTGGACCCGGGTGCCGATGGCCAGGTCGTAGCCAGCGTCCAGCGCAGCCCACAGCTTCTGGGCCTCCTCTATGGGCGTGGCCAGATCGGCGTCGGTGAAGAGCACGGCGCTGCCCTGGGCGGCCAGACAACCCTCCCGGACGGCGGCGCCCTTGCCCCGGTTGGGGTGGTGGCTCAGGAGGAGCAGCCGCACGTTGGGGGGCATGCGGGCCACCCAAGCCTCCACCATGGCCTTGGTGCCGTCCCCGCTCCCGTCATCCACCACGATGACCTCGAAGTTCTGCGGCAGCGCGCCCAGGTAGGCCGCCACCCGGTCCAGCGTCCGGCCGATCCGGTGCTCTTCGTTGTAGGCCGGAATGACGACGCTGCGGAGGGGGGTCGCGATGGCCGGCGCCTCAGGGGAGCAGAATGGACTCGATATAGGCATCGGGCACACGCTGGAGGGCAAAGACGGCCCGGCGTTTGCGCCACATGCGGGGCAACGCCACCAGGCCGGCGAGCTGGCCGCGCAGGCGCGCCCGGGCCGCAGGCTCCCGCACGTGGCGGAGGGCTCCCCACACGTGCGCGGCCTGGCTCCGCAGGATGCGCAGCCAGTGGCGCCGCAGCAGGCTGGAGGGCATGTTCTTGGCGGCCACGCCGATGAAATTGCGCCCACAGTAGTAGCTAGCCAGAGTCCCACCACCGGTGGCGCTCAGGCGGTGGTAGACGCGCGCCTCGGGGACAAAGACGCAGGTGTAGCCGGCGAGCTGGGCGCGGAAGGCCAGGTCCACGTCCTCGCAGTAGGCCACCAGGTCCTCGTCGAAGAGGCCGATCTCCTCCAGCATGCTGCGGCGGTAGGCGGCCGCGCCGCCACAGGCGCTGAACACCATCTGATCCCCATCGTACTGCCCCTGGTCCTCCTCCCACACGCCGCGGTTGCCCGGCTGTCCCCGCAGGGTGTAGTAGTCGCCCGCCGAGTGGAGCACCGTGCGCCGGTCAAAGAGGAGCAGCTTGCTGGTGGCCATGCCCGCCTCCGGATGCGCATCCAGCGCGCCCACCAGCCGGCCCAGCCACGCCGGCTCCGCTTCCGTGTCGTTGTTCAGAAGGACCACCAGGGGCGCAGAGGTCTCCGTGATGGCGCGGTTCACGGCCCCGGCAAAGTACCGGTTCTCTGGCAGGAGCATGACCCTCACTTCAGGATAGGCCTGCGCCAGCAGGGGGCGGCTGCCATCGGTGGACCCGTTGTCCACCACCACGGCCTCGAAGTCCCCAAAGCTCTGGGCCCGCAGGGCGTCAAGGCAGGTGGGGAGGAGGTGCGCGCCGTTCCAGTTGGGAATGATGACGTTGGCCCGAGGGGTGGCCATGGCCGCCGGGAGTGGGGGGCTAGAGGGGCGTGCGGCCACGTCCACGCCCGCTCGTGCACGCGCATGCGCCGCAGGCAAAGCAGATGGCGCCTCCACACCGAGGGCATTTGCGAGCCGTAGCAAGATTCGACGCAGCGTGGCACACCCGGCACCGGGCGAGGGTTGGCCCCTGACGAGACGCTTCATGGCCCTGCTGGTGGACGTCTGCCGCATGATCCCGCATCAGGCGCTCCCACACGAGCCACGCCCCCAAGCCCAAGGGGATCAGCGCCAGACCGGGCGCGATGTTGAACCACACCACGCTGCTCACCGCAGTGCCGATGGCCACCCAGGCCATAAAGGGGAGCCGGGCGAAAGGCCCCAGGGGCCGAGCGATGTCCGTAGTCGGTCGTCTCGCCACGGGCCCGCGGGCCATGGAGGCCCGTGGTGGCGCGTCCGGCGGCTGTGACCTGTTCTGCTCCTGGACGACGCCCCGCACGTGGATAGGAACGCGACCGCCGTTGGAGTAGACCTCCACTGCCGTTAGCGCGCCGAACTCCCCAGGGCGGTCCCCCTGAATCCGGAGCACGATGTCCAGGTCATTCCCCTCAAACTGGGACGGCGAGACCTGAAGCCAGGGGACGTGACTGACCACCAGGCCTGAGAGCTTGCCAGGGCCACCGTTGGTGATGTGGATCGTCGCCGTCCGGCTGCGGCCCTTGGGCAGGGCGCCCACGTGGACCTCCAGGGGCGTTACCTGGAGCACCGGCGTGGCCGGGCCTACGCTACGTGACCGGGCGCCCGCGCGCTGGCGATCGTAGGCAGAACGCTGCGACGGATCGCTCAGGACCTGGTAGGCCTGGTTGAGGAGGGCCATGCGCTGATGCGCGTCGGGGCCACTGTAGACGTCGGGGTGGTACTTGAGGGAGAGGCGGCGGTAGGCGGCCTGCACTACCTCCGGCTCGGCAGAGGGATGCACCTGAAGGATCTCGTAATAGTCCGGCTGAGCCGCCACGGCGCCTCCTGCTCATTCCCATTATACGCCCGTGCCGGGGTGTGCTGCGAGAGGGTGTTCAAGCCGGTGCTTCGAGCTTGGCGAGCGCTCTCCGGCGGCGGTTGCCGTTGACAACCAGATGCCCCTTGGCTACGCTTAGCGCGCCCCGTCGGGGCCCGACCTGGCTTGACAGCATCCTTCCCAAGGAGTCGGTGGAGCATGAAGCGTGATCTGATGGACATCCTCGCCTGCCCGGTGTGCAAGAGCCCGTTGGAGCTCACGGTGGAGAAAGAGGAACAGGACGAGATCGTCATCGGCTCCCTGCTCTGCAGGAAGTGCCCGGAGACCTACCCCATCACGGACTCCATTCCCAACCTCCTGCCCCCTCAGCTACGCAATGCGTAGCTCGCTGCTTCCCCTTCGGTCTGGCTGCAGCGGGGCCTGAGGTAATGGAGCGAGGCGTCCTCGCGGGCATCGCGCTCTGCCTGCTGGCCCTGGGAGTCACGGTGGTGGTCCTCTGGGGCCTGGCCATGCAGGAGTGGTGGGCGGTGGCCATCCCCGTAGCGGCCATGGTGATAGTGAGCATGACCCTGCTCTTCTGGGTGGGTTGGACCTTCATCTCCACAGAGGGCGGCCCTCCTCCGGGGCAGAGCGGCGAACCACGGGGTGGCTCACGGTATTAAGCGGGTGGCCCGCCCTCTGCCGAGCGTCACTCCTTCCACGAGCTAGGACTTCCACCACCCGGGACCCTGGGCCAGCACAACCCCATTGCCTTCGGGCAGCGCGGCCAATAGCTCCGCAGCGGTGCGTCCCAGCACGGGGTGGCGCACCAGAGGGGCTATCTCCGCCAGGGGCGCCAGGACAAAGCGTCGCTCTGCCAGACGGGGATGGGGGATAGTCAGCGAAGTCGTAGCCAGCACCAGATCGCCGTAGAGCAACAGGTCCAGGTCCAGGGTACGCGGGCCGTACCGCACCGCAGGCACGCGCCCCGTGAGGCGCTCCGCCGCCTTGGCCCTGGCCAGCACCTCCTGGGGCGAGGCCGCTGTCCGGAGGGCGCACACGGCGTTGAGGAAGCGTGGCTGGTCTGGGTAGCCCACAGGTTCCGTCTCGTACAGGCTGGACACCTGCTCCACGGTGCCGAGACTCCGCAGGAGCGCCAGGCCCTGCCGGAGATTGGCCTTGCGGTCGCCCAGGTTAGCGCCCAGCCCGAGATAGACGGCCACGGAGGAATCGGGAACGATGGGGTTCATCCCTCATAGAATAACCCAGAGCTTCGCCTCCTTGGGGCAGCGGAGCTTCCGCTATCTCACCTTCAGCAGCGCGGCCCTGGGCTTCGGCCAGTGGGTGCAGCGCATCGGCATGGGGTGGCTGGTGCTGGAGGTCACGGGGTCGGCCACGCAGCTGGGGGTAGTCACCTTCCTCCAGGGCATCATGATCCTGGCAGCCTCCATCCCGGCAGGTGTGCTGGCGGACCGCTACAACCGGCGGAACGTCCTGGTGTGGACCACGGCCGTGGGCGTGATCCAAGCGCTGGCGTTGGCCATGCTGGTGGAGACGAATCTGGTGGAGTTGTGGCACCTCTACGCGTTCTCCATCGTCTCCGGCCTGACCAGCGGCGTGACGCAACCGGTGCGCCAGGCTCTGGTATACGATTTGACCCGGCTGGAGCTCCTCACGAACGCCATGACCGTCAACTCTCTGGCACAGAACTTAGCCCGGGTCACGGGACCGCCCCTGGCCGGCGCGGTGCTGGGGCTCTTCGGCACGGCCAGCACCTTCTTTGTGCTCACAGCGCTGAAGCTACTGGCCATGGCCCTCACCATGGCCATCCAGGTGCAGGAGACCCGTCGCCCGGGGCCGGCCCGGGTCTCTGCCCTCACCAGCCTGGTAGACGGCCTGCGCTACAGCCTCAGCCATCCTGTGATCCGGGCGCTCATCATCGCCACCTCCGTGGCGCCGCTGCTGGTGTACCCCTACATCCAGTTCCTCCCCATCTTCGCCAGGGATGTGCTCCACGGCGGGCCGGAGACCTTCGGCATCCTGGCCACCGGGGTCGGCTGGGGGTCCCTCATTGGCCTAAGCGTCCTGGCCTACCTGGGCGATGTCCGCCGGAAAGGACTGGTCTTTCTGGGCGCCCATTTCGTGTACATCGCGCTGGTGGGCGCCTTCGCGCGCGCCGACTGGCTGCCCCTGTCCATGGCTTTCCTTGTCGGAGCGGGGGTCTGCAACTCTATCTCGGGAGTGCTCTCCAACACCCTGTTCCAGCTCGCCTCCAGCAATGAGATGCGGGGACGGGTCATGGCCCTGCACAGCATGAGCGGCGGCATCGAGCCGGTGGGGGCCCTGGCTATGGGCCTCGCCATAGAGCAGTGGAACGCGCCAGATGCGGTATCCACCTTCATGCTGGCGGGTATGGCGGGCCTGGGCTGCGTGGCCCTCCTCTTTCCGGCGCTGCGGCGGGCGGAGCTCCGGGGTGTGCCCGCCGATGAACAGGCCCACCGGCACAGCGGGTTACCCGCCGAGGTGCGGGCCACGGTGATGGACGACGCCGAACGGGCGCCATAGCCGCCGGAGGGACCCCGGTTGGCCCCGAGACTCCGGGTAGCTAGGCAGGGACAGCACCGGGCGGCAGAGGGCCGGCCCTCTGCCGCCCGGCTATGAGACCTATGGGACTGCCGAGGACCTAGCCCTGGTAGTGGCCCGGCCCCGGCGGGCGGTTCCAGACCTCCACCAACATCCCCAGGCAGCTCCGGGGGTGGAGCCAGCCGGTGATGCGGCGGGTCTGCTCCCTGGGCGGCACGCTGCCGATCTGCTGGATTCCAGCAGCCACGGCGTCCTCCAGAAACCGGTGGCCGTCAGGCGCATAGGGGCAGGTGTGATGCCACGTGGCGCCCATGGTGGCCCGGGTCTGCACCAAGCGGGCGGTGCCGCTGTCCTCGGTGGTGGGGATGCTGGTCTCGATGACCGTTCCGCCCAGCGGGAACTCGACCAGGTGGACAGGATCGTCGGCGGCACGGCGCTCGCCGGTCCGCGCTGGTGGCTCCAGCCCGCGCTCGGCCCCTTTGTCCTCCACCAGGCCGAAGACCTCGCCCCAGAGGTGGCGGATTTCCGCGGCGCTGCGGGCCGCGATGCCGATGTGGGCCATGCCCGTCATGTTGCCATTGCCCCTGAAGTGGGGATGGACGTAGTAGTGCTCTTCAGGGGTGATCTGGAGCTGCAGGCCCAGGGTGGTGGTCTTGTCCAGGAAGACCGGGCCCTTGCCATCCCACTGTCCCTCCAGCTTGACGCCGTGGGAGGTGAGGCGGCGCACGTCCTCCGCAATGTTGGCCGATGCGATGGCGACGTAGTGCATGCCACCCCGGCCACCGCTCTCCGCCATGAAGCGGCCCGCGGGGCTGGTCTCGTTGCTGGGCTTGCTCACTTCGTAGTACATCTCCCCAACGGGGAACTCCAGCACAGTGTCGCCGCCCTTAGTGCGTCCGGGCAAAGGCGTGCGGTGCTCATCCACGGCCAGCCCGAAGCCATCACAGAACACGTGCCGTGCCTGGTCCAGATCGCCGGTGACCAGCCCCACGTGGTGCACTCTTGTGAAGCTCATGTCCTCCTCCAATCCCTGTAGTCTTGCGCTCGCTGGGAACTTCCTTCGCGGCCCCACGATTATAGCAAAGAAGCGCAAGAGGGGCGCAAGGTACAACGTCCAACGTCCAACGTGCAACGTCCAACGTCCAACGTGCAACGTCCAATGTGCAACCCTAAGCGACAGACCTTGGACTTCGGACCTCGGACCTCGGACCAAGCACACCGCCAGCGCCAGGAATGTGCTAGAATAAAACGCTCTGAGGGGCTAGGAAGGACCGCCATGGATATCGCCACCATCCGCAGCCAGATTCCCACCACCAAGAACGTGGTCTATCTCAACACCGGCTGGTCCGGCCCCTCGCCCCAGGCGGTGGTGGATGCCATCGGCCGGATGCTGGCCTTCGAGAACGCTGAGGGCCCGACCAGCCGTCCCGTGCTGGACCGGCACCGGGAGGTGAAGGGCGAGGCCCGCGCCGCGTTCGCCCATTTCGTCGGCGCCAGGGCCGAGGAGATCACCCTCACCGACAACACCACTCGGGGCATCAATATCGTGCTCAACGGGTTGCGCTGGCAGCCGGGCGACGAGATCGTCACCGACAACCTGGAGCACGGCTCCGGGCTGGTGCCCTCCTACCACCTCCGCCGCCGCCACGGGGTGGCGGTGCGCATCGTCAAGCTGGCGGCCGCAGACAGCGAGGCGGACATCCTCCAGAAGCTGGAAGACGCCATCACGCCGCGGACCCGCCTGCTGCTGCTGAGTCACATCATGTACTCCACAGGGCTGCGGCTCCCCCTGGGTGAGGTGCAGCGCATGGCGCACCGGCGCGGCGCCCGGGTGCTGGTGGACGCGGCCCAGTCGCCCGGCCAGGTCCCCCTGGACATGCGGGCGCTGGACAGCGACTACTACGCTGGCCCGGCCCACAAGTGGGTGCTGGGGCCAGACGGCGTCGGATTTCTCTACGTGCGGCGGGAGCTGCTGCCGGAGCTCGACCCGGCGGAGGTCTCCGGCCATGCCGCGCTGCGCTACGATCAGGAAGGCGACTTCGAGCCCGTCACCGACTCTCCCGAGAAGTTCGAGCTGACCACCATGAGCATCCCCCTGCTGGCGGGCGCAATAGAGGCCATCCGTTTCCTGCAGGAGGTCGGGATGGAAGCGGTGCAGGCCCGGTGGCAGGCGCTCACGGAGCGGCTGCGCCAGGACCTGGCCGCTATTCCGGGTGTCGCCGTCACCAGCCCGGCCGCGGGGCCGACCGCCAGCGGCCTGGTGACCTTTGTTCCCAGCGGCTGGGAGCCCCGCGACCTGGTGGACGCCCTCTGGAGGCGGGACAGGATCGTGGCTCGGGCTGTCAACTACCCACCGGGCGTCCGGGCCTCGGTGGACTTTTTTAATAACGAAGAGGACCTGGACCGACTCGTGGGCGCGCTGCGCGCCCTCGTGCAGTCAGGACCCCCAGAGTAGGAGTGACCGCCATGAGCACCATGCAAGCGCTCATCTTTCATGAGCCGGGCAAGATCAGCGTGGAGGAGCGACCCATCCCGCGGATTAGCCAGGGCGAGGTGTTGATCCAGGTTGGAGCCACCTCCGTCTGCGCGTCGGACATCCGGGTGTACAAGGGCGAGAAGAAGGCGAGGGCCGGCGTCATCCCCGGCCATGAGATCGCCGGCCAGGTGGCCGCCCTGGGTGACGGCGTGGACGAGGTGGCCCTGGGCGACCGGGTGGTGGTCTGCCCCATCATCGCCTGCGGCGAGTGCTACTTCTGCCTGGTGGGCAAGCGCAACCGCTGCCTGCGCCGTCTCACGCTGGGCTACGACGAGGATGGCGGCTTTGCCCACTACCTACGGGTGCCTCAGGGCATCGTGAAGCTGGGCCACATCATCAAGATCCCCCAGAACATGGACTACGAGATCGCCTGCATGACGGAGCCCTTTGCCTGCGTGCTCAACTCCCTGGAGAGCTGCCGGGTGCAGCCGGGTAACTCCCTCCTCATCATCGGCGCCGGGCCCATGGGCTTGATCCACCTGGTGCTGGCCCGGGCCATGGGCGCGGCCAAGGTGATCATCAGCGACCCAGTGGAAGAGCGACGGAGGACGGCGGAGGAGTTGGGCGCAGCCGTGTGTGTGAACCCTCAGAAGCAGAGCCTGCTGAAGGAGGTCCTGTCGGCGACGGGTGGCATGGGCGCCGACGCGGGCATCCTGAGCGTGGGCGCAGTGGCGCCAGTGGAAGAGGGCCTCAGCGCCGTACGCAAACAGGGCTACTTCAATCTCTTTGCCGGGTTCCCACCCGGCTCTCAGCTCACCATGGACGCCAACCGCATCCACTACGACGAGCTGTTCCTCACCGGCACCCAGAACGCCACTACCGACCAGTACGCGCGGGTGAGTCAGATGCTCTCCGTACTGCCGGTGGCCCGCAAGCTCATCACCCACCGGCTGGGGCCGGCGGAGGCCAACAAGGCCTACGAGGCGCGCCTGGGGCTGGAGGGGCTAAAGTCGGTAGTGCTGTACCAGTAGCAGGGCCTAGCGGGCATCCTCGCCCAGCACCAGGCGGATATCCACCGTCTCACCATCCTCCCGAGCCTGGCTCTTCACCCGGTCCCTGCTCACGTGCAGCAGGGACGCGAGCAGGTTAGCGGTGTAGTTCTTGCCCGAGAGGTTCCGGATCTCCGTCAGCTTATAGAGACCGTCAGCATCCCCAGTGGTGACGTTGTCTAGTCCGTAGGACTGGAGCTGGCGGGCCATGCGGGCCGCCAGACCTGGGGTGGTGGTCCCGTTGAGCACTTCGATGCGAGCGGCCTCCTCCACCCTCCGAACGTCCGCGAACACCTCGTCCATCACCTCCCGCATCTTGCTCCGATTGGGCAGCAGGATAGACGCGCCGTCGGTGGTAATGGTAGCGGAGACGTAGGGGAACTCCAGAGACCGGCTCAGGATGTCCTCTGACCCTATCTCGCGCGCGATCCCGGCCAGGGTGAGGATCTCCGTGAGCGAGAGGTCCGTCCGCACCGCGTCCCGGAACTCCGCCCAGAGCTGCGGCAGCCGGGGCAGCGCATCCAGTTGGAACACCCGCTCCCGCAGGGCCATGAGGAACTGCTGCTGCCGGTGCATCCGGCCAAAGTCAGAATCCTGGTGCCGGGAGCGCACGTACCAGAGGGCCCGTTCGCCATCAAAGTGCTGCATCCCCGCCGGGATATGGATACGCATGGTACCGTAGTCGGGCGTCGGGTACTCATAATCGGTGAGGGGCGCAGGCACATCCATGGTGAGGCCTCCCAGCGCGTCCACGATACGCTGGAACCCATCGAAGTCGATCACCACGTAGTAGTGGATGCGCACGCCCAGGTTGTACTGCACCGTCTCTTTAGCCAGGGCCGGCCCGCCGCCCGGGTAGCTGTAGATCTCGCCATACACATTGGCGGTATTCACACGGTCCTGGATCACGCTGCCACTCTTGAGTGGAATGGGCACCCAGAGGTCTCGGGGGATACTCAGCATGCCCGCACTGCGACTAAAGGGGTCCAGGGTGACCACCATCATGGTGTCGGTACGGGCGGGAGCGTCTCGCCCCTCGTCGGGCCGCCGATCTACACCCATGATCAGGATGGTCACCCGTTCGCGGTTGTTCCAGTCGGGGGCCAGGTCGGGGTTGGAGGGGAAGAGGTTGAAGGGGAGGGGGCGCTGGCCCAGGGAGCCGGCGGCCACAGCGTCCACCCAGCTCAGGACGCGAGGCAAGGAGAGCACGCCAGAGTAGAAACCGCCTGCTACAAAGGCAAGGAAGAAGAGCCAGAAGAGGAAGGCTTTCACAGGAAAGCCCGCCCCAGAGGTGGGGCCGGCTTCGGACTGCGGATACTCCATAGGGCTGTCCCTCGGGACGGGTTATTACACTATACCACAGCGCAGCAGCCGCTTGAAGCGGTGGGAGCCTACCGCCTTGACACCCTGCTGGCGGACGGCGTAGGCTCGCCACGGCGGGAGCGCTGCAAGAGCAACCTTTGCCGTGCCCTGCTACTATTGTACTAGAGCGCTAGCGCAGAGGGAGCAGCCAAGATGAGAGTGGGCAGTGGCAAGCACACCTACGAGCTGGTGGAGGGCTGGGGCCAGTTGCCCCAGGGCTGGCAATGGGGACAGGTCGGGGGAGTGGCGGTGGACTCCCAGGACCGGGTGCACGTCTTTACCCGGACCGAGCATCCCCTCATGGTCTTTGATCGAGAGGGGCGGTTCCTCTACTCCTGGGGCGAGGGCTTCTTCCAGGACGCCCACGGCATCTGCATCGGCCCGGACGACAGTATCTACCTGGTGGACCGCAGCCCGCAGGTGGCGATGAGATTCACCCACGCGGGCAAGCTGCTCTTTACTATGGGCAACCGGGGCGTGCCCTCGGACACGGGCTACACCGACGCTAACCGCACCGTCACCCATGCGGGACCGCCCTTCCATCATCCGACGGACCTTTCCCTCTCCCCCCAGGGAGAGATCTGGATCTCCGACGGCTACCGCAACTGCCGGGTCCACAAGTTCTCGGCCTTCGGCCAGCTCATGTTCTCCTTCGGGGAGCCGGGCGACGGGCCGGGGCAGTTCCAGCTTGTCCACAGCGTGTGGGAGCACAAAGGCCGCCTCTACGTGGCCGACCGGCAAAACAACCGCATCCAGGTCTTCACACCAGAGGGTAAGCACCTGGAGACCTGGCCCGGCTTCCTCCAGCCCTGCAAGCTCTTCATCGACGCCGACGACGTGCTGTACGTGGCCGAGCTGGGCGCCCGGGTGAGCATAGTCGACCTGAAAGGGAACGTCCTGGCCCGCTGGGGAGAAAAACAGACCCACGATCCCGGCCTCTTCTGGGGACCGCACGGCATCTGGACGGACTCGCGGGGCGACCTCTACGTGTCGGAGGTGCTGGACGGCCAGCGGGTCCAGAAGTTCCGCCGGGTCGCCTGATACCCGGACCTTTGGAAAGGCAGGGACCATCATGACGCAGTACCTGGGCATCATCGGCTACCCGCTGGGACACTCCATCTCGCCCGTGTTCCAGCAGGCCGCCCTGGACCACCACGGCCTGGACATCTGCTACCAGGCCTGGGAGACGCCGCCGGAGGAGCTGCCGGCGGCCGTGGACGCCCTGCGCCAGCCCGACCGGCTGGGCATGAATGTCACGGTGCCTCACAAAGAGGCAGTGCTCCCCTACCTGGACCGTACTGATGACGCGGCCACGGCCATCCGCGCGGTGAACACCGTGGTCAAGGAGGATGGGCGACTGGTGGGCTACAACACCGACTGCTCGGGCTTCCTGCGGGCGCTGCGGGAGGACGCCGGGGTCAAACCGGAGGGCCTGAAGGTGCTGGTCCTGGGCGCCGGCGGCGCAGCCCGAGCCGTGCTCTACGGGCTGGTGGCCAACAAGGCGGGCTTTGTGGGGGTGGCCAGCCGCAACGGCAAGCGGGTTCGCATCATGGTGGAGAGCATGATGGGCGTGGCCAAGGAGTACGACGCCCGCATCACCATGGGGGAGTGGCGGCGGGAGGGCATGGCCGCCATCCTGCCCTGGTACGACCTGGTGGTGAACACCACGCCCATGGGGATGCTGCACGGCGAGGCAGAGCACCAGTCGCCGCTGGACGGCGTGGCCATTCCGTCCAAGCTCTTCGTCTACGACCTGGTCTACAACCCCACCGAGACGCCGCTGCTGCGCCAGGCCCGGGAAGCCGGCTGCCGCACCCTGGGAGGCCTCCCCATGCTGGTGTACCAGGGCGCGGCCGCCTTCCAGCTCTGGACAGAGCGAGAGGCGCCGGTGGACGTCATGTTTGCCGCCGCCAGGAACGCGCTGCGGGAGTAGGACAAGATGGCAGGTTCCTCGCGACTTCAAGACCCGTTAATCAATAGAAGGATCAAAGTGGGTGTTTTCAACGTGCCGATAACCGTCGCTAATCCGCAAACCGGCGCTGCCGTCACCGTGGATGCTCTGGTGGACACCGGGGCGACGCTTACGGTGTTGCCAGGTTCACTGCTGCGCCAGATCGGCATCCAATCCATCCGCCAACAGGTCTTTGAGCTGGCCGATGGCAGGACGGTGCAATGGCCGATCGGTAATGCTGAGGTCACAGTCGAGGGACTGAGTACCCCGACGCTCTGTGTGTTCGGGCAAGAAGATGTCAGCGCGACGCTGGGCGTGGTGGTGCTGGAATCTGTGGGCCTCACCATCGATCCCGTGCACCTCCGCCTGGTGCCCACGCCAGGGCTGCTGCTGTAGATGGAGAGTAATGTGTCGGCGGCGATCATGGTAACCGTCCTACCTTTTCGCGGAATCGGAGACCTCTGAGTAGCATATGTAAGTACATCCCTTATTCCAAGCTTCGAGAAGCAACGGCTCAAATGGGCGAGAACATCCGATATATGCGCCCGGAGTTTATCGATTCTCTGTCCCAAGACTTGACTGATCCCGCGAGTGAGCAGCCCCTGTAAAAGCATATGTCCACCTTTCGTCACCCCATCGCCCTCGGCAGCCCGGACGGCTCTAGATTTGAGGAGATCGAGGCGCTCGTTTACACAGGATCGAGCCCTTCGATCCCGCTCAGGACAAGTTATACCTGGGTGCCTCGCTCGCTCCTGGAGCGACTGGGCGTACAGCCGAGCTTCCGGAGAGAGTTCGAGACCGCCGACGGGCGTGTCATTGAACGGGACATGAACGTAACGATGGCCAGACTTGACGGGCAGCTCCTTCCCATCTTAGTCGTATTCGGTGACGAACAGACCATACCGCTGATGGGTGCTCAAACCCTAGAGACGTTTGGGCTAGCGCCAGACCCCCTCGGCCATCGCCTGATCCCCGTCCGTGGCCTCTTGATGACACTATTACTCTAAGAGCTGAGGAGCAGCCTATGCCAACGCTACAGTGGGCTACCGCCGGAGAGTCCCACGGGCCGGGGCTCACCGTCATCATCCAGGGCATCCCCGCGGGGCTGTCCATCAGCGAGGAGTACATCCGCCAGGACCTGGCCCGCCGACAGGGGGGCTACGGCCGGGGCGGCCGCCAGCAGATCGAGACCGACTGGGCCCGCTTCCGCTCCGGCGTGCGCCACGGCTACACCATGGGCAGCCCCATCACCATGCTCATCGACAACAAGGACTGGGAGAACTGGCAGGAGGTGATGAGCGTCAGCCCCATCGAGCGGGACCTGAACACCGTCACCCGCCTGCGGCCCGGCCACGCCGACACGACCGGCAGCGCCAAGTACATGCAGAGCGACGTGCGCAACATCCTGGAGCGCTCCAGCGCCCGGGAGACGGCGGCCCGGGTGGCCGTGGGCGCCCTGTGCCGCCGTTTCCTGGAGGAGTTCGGCATCCAGATCCACAGCCACGTCACCGCCATCGGCGGGGTGCACGCCGGGGTGCGCTACCCCGTGGACTGGGCGGCGGTCGAAGAGAGCCCCGTGCGCTGCGCCGACCCTGAGGCCACCGAGAAGATGGTGGCCGCCATCGACGCCGCCAAGGAAGATGGCGACACCGTGGGCGGCGTCATCGAGGTCATCGCCACCGGCGCGCCCATCGGACTGGGCAGCCACACCCAGTGGGACCGCAAGCTCCACGCCCGCATCGCCCAGACCCTCATGAGCATCAACGCCGTGAAGGCCGTCTCCTTCGGCCTGGGCTTCGGTGGCTCCGAGGTGCGGGGCTCCCAAGCCCACGACGTGATCAAGCCCGTGGACGAGTGGACCGACGAGGGCCGGCCCGACGGCTGGGTGCGCCCCTGGCAGCGGCGCACCAACAACACCGGCGGCTTCGAGGGCGGCATGACCACCGGGGAGCCCATCGTGGCCCAGTTCGCCATCAAGCCCATCGCCACCCTCTCCAAGCCCCTGCCCTCGGCGGACCTCATCAGCGGCGACGAGGTGCGGGCCCACTACGAGCGCAGCGACGTCTGCGTGGTGCCCGCAGCGGGGGTCATCGGCGAGGCCATGGTGGCCGTCTGCCTGGTGGAGGCCATGCTGGAGAAGTTCGGCGGCGACCACCTGGAGGAGACCCGCCGCAACTACCGCGCCTACCTGGTGACGACGGGGCCACGTGGGCGGGAGTAGGGGTGGACTGCGATGAACAAAGCTAGGGTGGCTCGGAGCCTCAAGAACGCTGCTTCAAAACTAAAACAGCGCGCTAATAACCTCGAAAAGCTTTCTATGGCCGTCGCCAATTCGTCTGGCGAAGACGTTGACAAGCGAGCATACCTTGAGCTTTTGAAGGTAAAACATGGATTGAATGAGGTGCTGGACGAAGTCCTCACTGAGTTCGGTGAGCACGAAACTCCGAAAGAAGTGAAGAGACCTCTAGACCCGGAGGTGGTGAAAAGGATTCGCGCGGCCTTCGGCTCCCGCCCAGACCTGCCGCCTGGGGAGGAATACGTTGAGCGGATGAAGGAGCTATGGGCCGGTCTTCTGAGGAAGCGGGATGAGTGACTTCCTGCTCGATACTACGGTCTTCATTGACTACTACCGAGGAGACCCAAGTGCTCAGGCAATTCTTGAAGGAGTGCTTGCGGGGCGGCTTAGCGCGTCTTTTTCACCCATGTCTGTTCTAGAGCTGTGGATGGGGAATCTGTCTTCTGAGGAGGAAGGGACGTATAGAGACCTGCTATCCCTCTTGGAGGAGGCAACTCTTACAAGCACTGTCGCTGAGCAGGCCGCGAGACTACTTAAAGGCGTGAACAATTTTCGCGAAACTCTGATCCGAGACGCCTTGATTGCGGCTACCGCATTGCAACGTAACGAGCCAATCTACACCAGAAACACACGTGATTGCCGGACTCTGAACGCCGACATAAACACCTATTAATTGATGACCAGCAGTACCCTTGTAGATCATATCTTCTCCTCCCTCTGCGCGCAGCTCCAGCAGCCCGCGGACCCGGCCCGGGCCGAGGCCCAGCGGCGCTACTTCAAGGAGCCGATGGAGGCCAAGGCCTCTCGGCGACGTCAATGCGGGGACGAGTAATGGGGGCTATGTAGCCGAAACCTATGGGATTCTCACCTTTCTCTCTCGGTTTCATGCTCTTTTTTGGCAGCCTGGGATTGGTTCTTGCCAGATTGATGAGCAGAAAGCCGCTACGGGGACCCTTAGCGGCGCTTGCAATAGGCTTCGTTCTGATGCTGGTGAGCCTAGTATTTTCCCCTGCTGCCTAGAGCGATGGAAGCCATCCAGAACCGGTCTCTGAATCTGAAACGAAAGGATGACAACCACCCATGGTTCGACAGGCTCACCACTAATGTCCTGGGAATCCCGCAACTCCCCCAATCACAGCGGCCCTCGCAGGCGAACCTTAGGCGTCGTCATCCACAGCACCCGGGGCGGCGCGCCGTCGCAGGAAACCGAGTACATGGCGACGCTAAACTGGTTCGCCAGCTCCGGCTCCCAGGTCTCCGCCCACCGGGTCATCGGCCATGATGGCGACGGCGCCATCGTTGTGGACGACGCCCTCATCGCCTGGCACGCCACCGACCACAACGCTGAGTGGCTGGGGGTGGAGCTCACCGAGCCCACCATCAACGACCCTTACTCTGACGAGCAATACGCTGCGCTGCGCGGCCTGCTGCAAGAGTGGAGCGCAACGTATGGATTTCCGCTGGACCGGGAGCATCTGGTGGCCCACAGCGAGATCAACAGCCAGAAGACGGACCCCGGCCCGCTCTTTTCCTGGGAGAAGCTGCTGCAAACTGAGGCGCCGGAGGAGGCCACGGACATGCCAAGCATCGTTGATTCTCTGAACGTGATCTGGGAGAAGCTCTCGCAGATCCAGGCCGACTCCTCGGCTTCCACCACCGTGAAAGAGCTGGCGGAGGACGCAAAGCAAAAAGGGGTCGTCGAGATCAAGAAAGCCATCGGCCTCCAGTAGGGCCGCCTCTGGAGTCAGTGATCTGCGCGTGTCGCTAGCTGACCAGATACTTGCCGGCCTCCAGAGTGCCCTCCGCGCGCATGCCGACCCTGCCCGCGCCAGCGCTCAAAAGCGCTACTTCAAGGAGCCTATCGCCACCTACGGCCTGCCTGTCCCCCAGGTGCGGGCGCTGGCCAAGGCCTACCGGCCCCGGCTCAAGAAGGAGGCAGGACTGGAGGACGTCCTCGCGCTATGCCAGCGCCTCCTGGCCACGGGCGGCCTGGAGGAGGGGCTGGCGGTGGAGACCCTGATGGAGCCCTTCGTGAAGCTCCTCGACCCCGAGCATTTCCCCATCCTGGACCGCTGGGTGGACCACTTCTCTAACTGGGCGGTCACCGATGGCGTCTCGGTCCACGTCATAGGCGCTCTGCTTGAGCGCCACCCAGCGCTGGCAGGGCGCCTGGTGCCCTGGACGGCGGGCGCCAGCCGCTGGCGCCGCCGTGCGGCCTGCGTCTCTCTGGTCATACCCGTGCGGCACGGCAGGGTGTCGCCAGCCCAGGTCTTCGCGGTCACCGATCCGCTGATGCTGGACAAGGACGACATGGTGCAGAAGGGCGCGGGCTGGATCCTGAGAGACTTCTCCATCTCCCATCAGGACGAGGTGGTAGAATACCTCAAGAAGTATCCCGCGGCAGGGCGCACCCTGGTGCGCTACGCGCTGGAGAAGATGCCGGAGGATGTGAGGAGGCAGTTCATCACTTGCCGCGCATAGTAACATTCGCTGGGAACCACTCAGGCGAAAGGATGCTCACATGCCCACTGAGATGATCAACGGCTACCATATGTATTACGAAGTCCACGGCGCAGGCGACCCTTTCGTGTGGATCCACGGCTCCCTGGGCGGCGGTGAAGGCAGCGCCGGCTTCTCCGCGCAGCATGCCGCCGCCATGGCAGACCACTTCCGGTTCATCATCTTCGATCGCCGCACTGCAGGCCGCTCTGAGAGCCCGCCCGACGGCTATTCGATGAAGGTATTTGCCGAGGACGTGGTATCACTACTCCGACACCTGAGCATCGACCGCGCCCACGTCATGGGCAGCTCGGCTGGCGGCCCCATTGCCCTTACCCTGGCTCTGGATCATCCGGAACTCGTCAAGACTCTTCATCTCGTCAACACCATGACCTATGGCTCCGCGCCGGAACGACAGGCACGGCAAGAGGAACTTGACGCTGCCATCGAAGTCGAGCGTCTGCATGGGCGGGAGGCTGCCGCCGAGCAGGCGCTGCTCTTCCGGCAGCCCTACCTCAAAGTCGAGCGGCCGGAGCAGTTCCAAACTCTCTACAACATCCGGCTGGAACGTTTCGACGGCATCAATCGGACCATACAGGCCTATCTGGACATCGGTGACTCCATCGACAAGCGCCTAGGCGAGATCAGGGTTCCGACCCTCATCGATCACGGCAGCGCCGATACGACCATTCCCGTTCGCTGCGCAAACGACCTGCACCGCGGCATCGCAGGCTCCGAGATCCACATCATCCCCGGCGCCGTCCACGGCCTCACGCAGAATGAGCCCGAGCTGACACGCAAATTCATCCTGGACTTCCTGGACCGCGTGCCTCAGCCGGCCAGGTAACAACGGTTCTTTGAGTCTTTCGAAAGCAACGCTGCGACGGCCCCAAACAGAGATAGACCCATGCAAAAAACAGCCCTGATCCTCGTGGGTCTCTCCTACACCGGCAAGTCGGTGGTGGGGCGGGAGATCGCGCGCCGCCTGGGCTGGCCCTTCGTGGATACCGACGACCGGGCCGTGGCCCTGGCGGGGGGCAAGCCCATCCCCGAGATCTTCTCCGAGTGGGGCGAGGCCCGCTTCCGGGGCCTGGAGAGCCAGAGCCTGGGCCTCGCCTGCGGCCAGGGGCGCGCCGTCATCGCCACCGGCGGCGGCGCCGTGCTGGACGCCGGCAACCGGGCCATGATGGCCGGCGCTGGCGTGGTGGTCTGGCTCGATGCCCACCCCAGCGCCATCTACCAGCGGCTGCTGCGGGACCAGGAGGAGAACCCCCAGCCAGAGGTACGCCCGCTGCTCCAGGGGCCCGACGCCCTGGAGCGCATCACCGTCCTCAAGGAGCAGCGGCTGCCTTACTACTCCGCTGTGGCTGACTGGGTGGTCCCCACCGATGCGCTGACGGTGGAGGAGGTGGCGGAGGAGGTCTTGAGGGCCTACGGACGGCTCCGGGGCCGCCTGGGCTCGCCCAGCCTGGGCGTGCCCGACCTGGAGGAGCCGGCCGAGGCTCCCCACGGCCCGCACACCGGCGGCCTGCCGCCCGCCTCAGGCGGGGCGGCCGCCGTGGTGGCCACCGCGGGCGGCAGCTACCCGATCTTCGTGGGCGCCGGCGCGCTGAACACCCTGGCTTCCCGCATGAGCAACCTGGGGTTGAAGGGGACTACATACCTGGTCTCCGACGACCGGGTGTACGCCCACCACGGCGGGCGGGTCGAGGAGCTGCTGCGCCGGGGAGAGTTCTCGGTATCCAGCTACGTGATCCCCGCGGGGGAGGCCAGTAAGTCGCTGGAGACCGCCCTGGCCCTCTACGACTGGCTGGTGTCCCAGCGGGCCGAGCGGGGCCACGTGATCGTGGCCCTGGGCGGCGGCGTGGTGGGCGACCTGGCAGGCTTCGTGGCCGCCACCTACCTGCGGGGCATGCCTTACGTGCAGGCGCCCACCACCCTCCTGGCCATGGTCGACGCCAGCATCGGCGGCAAGACCGGGGTCAACCGCCGGGAGGCCAAGAACCTCGTGGGCTCCTTCTACCAGCCCAGGCTAGTGCTGGCCGATATCAACCTGCTGAAGACCCTGGGCCAGCGGGAGCTGACGGAGGGCTGGGCCGAGGTGCTGAAACACGCGCTGATCCGGGACCTCCCCCTCCTGGAGGCCATGGAGGGCAACGCCGAGCAGCTCACGGCCCTCCAGCCGGGCATCACCGCCCGGGTGGTGGCCGCCAGCGCGGCCATCAAGGCCGAGGTGGTGAGCCAGGACGAGCGGGAGACCGGCCTGCGGGCCCTCCTCAACTATGGCCACACCATCGGCCACGGGCTGGAGGCGGCCACCGAGTACGGAGGCTTCCTCCACGGCGAGGCGGTGGCCGTGGGCATGATGGGCGCCGCCCGCATCAGCCAGGGCATGGGCCTGCTCAGCGAGGAAGAGATGGAGCGACAGCGCGCGCTTCTTCAGCGTTTCGGTTTGCCCACCCGCTGCCCCGGTGTCGACCTGGAGGCCGTTCGAGCGGCCATGGCCCTGGACAAGAAGGTGCGGGACCAGCAGCAGCGCTGGGTGCTCCTGGCCCGCCTGGGCGAGCCCGTCCTCCGGGACGACGTGCCGGCGGCGCTGGTGGAAGAGACGCTGCGGGAGCTGGCGGAAGCATAATTCCCTTTCCTTCTTGACCCTAGCATGGCCTCTGATTCTCCCTCCTGTAACCCATCGTGCTACAATCTCCTGAGGTATGCTGTATGTTCGCCGCCTCGTCTGGGATGCCTGGAATGAGCCCACACCGCCCGCCATGGCGTCCCCGCTGAGGAGGTGGAAGAGGTGTGCGGGGGTAGTCCGATGACGAGCGAGACCAATAAAGAGCGAGTTCGTGTCGTCGGACCGACCCTGGCAGGGAGGATGCTCACAGTTATCCTTGCTCCACAGGGACAGGATGTGTACTATCCAGTGACGGCTCGGCCAGCGAGCCGCAAGGAGCGCCGCAGATATCAAGAGGTTCATGGAGGTGAAGCGCCATGACAGCCAAGAAAGAGAAGATAAAGGGCAGTATCCCTGAGTTTAAGAGCATCGAAGAAGAAGCGGAGTTTTGGGACACCCACGATACTACCGACTATGAGGATGAGTTCAAGCCGGTCAAAGTGCGCTTCGCCAAAAACCTTACGGCGGGGCTAACGCTTCGCTTCGACCACGAGACCATGGCCAAGCTGAAGAAACTAGCCGGGGAAAAGAAAATACCTGTTGCGAGTCTGGTCCACCTGTGGGTCCGGGAGCGGCTGGCTGAACCGGAAGGCCGTTCCGCCTCTACCAAGAAGTCGTAAACCGAGGCGAGGGTTGTTCAGAAGCAGTTCTGCGGGCCTGAAAGGCCACCCTGCGGGACGACGTGCCCGCTGAGGTGGCCGAAGGGCGCTGCGGGAGTTGGCGGCGCCTTAATGCCCTGCCGATGTCCATCTGGCGTGCCGGGGCAGAAAAGAGTCACCGATGTCATGCTGAACGAAGTGAAGCATCTGGTGGGGTGATGTTGAGGTGGCCGAGTACTACGTCTATATCCTGACGAATCCCAGATTCACGGTCTTGTACACCGGCGTCACCAACAATCTGGAACGCAGGCTCCATGAGCACAGGGTTGGAGCGACACTCGGTTTTACTCGGCGTTACAACGTGCGTCACTTGGTCTACTACGAGTCTACCACTGATATTCGTGCCGCGCTGGAGCGCGAGAAGCAGATCAAAGGCTGGACACGTGCTAAGAAGCTCGGGTTGATCGAGCAATTGAATCCGGACTGGCGGGACTTGGCGGCCAATTGGGCGTCCCCGCCGCCAGACCCTTCGCTTCGCTCAGGGTGACAGATGAGTACAATACGTCTGGCGTGGGCACACTCGGCCACGGGACGAAGGGACAGCATCGCCTTCCAGCAATGACAAGTTCCTGAACCTAACGAAAGGAGCCAATCTATGAGCGCTCGGCCGCGATTTTCTCCTTGCAAAGAACTGAGTAACATATTGCTGCCTGCGTTCAATCCATGCCCTCAATTCCAGGCCGCTTGCAATGGCGCTGCCCGATGTCTGCCCAAGCAAGGGCATCTGCCACGGGGCTTCATCGGCGGTTTCGGGGAGCTTGCCGACATTGAATTGGTCTTGATTGTGGTAGAGCCGGCGAATCCACGCTCTGGGACAAACTATCGATTGTTCCGTCGCCGGACTGATACCTTGGAGCAGGTCTGCCGAGATGCATTTGGCCACTTTAACCCACCGTATATATCATACCATCGCAACCTTCGCTATATCCTCGACATATGCTGGCCGCGTCTCCCACTCTATGAGCAGCTCAAGCGGGTTTGGATCACCGAGAGTTACCTTTGCTCGGCACCCACGGTCGCAGGCTCCGTGCCCCGCATGTCGGAAAGGGCCTGCTATGCCGACTACTTAGCGCCACAGCTTGAGCTGCTTAAAGACAGAGTGATTGTGGCCCTAGGCTCAAAGGCGAGGCGACGAATCGGCAACATTCAGAACGTAGACTATGCCGACGCTGTTGCCACCCGGAATCCGCGTGCTGCCCAGGCGACATGGAAGAAAATACCGAAGCTCCTGAACGGCCGTCGGCGTCGCCGCCCAGCGCGAGGTCTCCCGTCGGGAGAAGGAGAAGAGTCGCAATGACCGGAGAACTGGGTCCTCAGAAGAGCCGCATCCCTGAGTTTAAGAGCAGGGAAGAGGAAGCTGAGTGGTTTGACACCCACGATATGGCAGACTACCAGGACGAGTTCAAGACGGTCAAAGTCCGCTTTGCCAAGAACCTTTCGGAGGGCCTTACCCTTCGCCTGGACTCTCGGACCTTGGCCAGGCTTCGGGCGCTGGCGCATAAGAAGGGCATAGGGCCGACGACCCTGGCGCGCATGTGGATCCTCGAGCGCCTCCAAGAGTTGGAGTCTTCGTCGCCGGGCCAGCGGAATAACCAAAAGTGAGTTTCTCCTTCACCCTTGACTCCACCGACCCCGACTCCCGCGCCCGCGCCGGACGCCTGTCGACCCCCCACGGGGAGGTCCTCACCCCGGTCTTCATGCCCGTGGGCACGCAAGGGACAGTGAAGGCCGTGGCGCCCCGGGACTTGCGGGAACTGGGCGCCCAGATAGTCCTGGGGAACGCCTACCATCTCTACCTGCGCCCAAGCCACGAGACCATCGCTCGCCTGGGTGGGCTGCACCGCTTCACCGGCTGGGACGGCCCCATGCTCACCGACAGCGGCGGCTTCCAGGTCTTCAGCCTGGCCCATATCCGCAAGGTGACGGAGGAGGGCGTCCTCTTCCGCTCCCACCTGGACGGCAGCCAGCACTTCCTCAGCCCGGAGGTGGTGATGGAGGTGGAAGAGGCCCTGGGCGCGGACATCGCGATGGCGCTGGACCAGCCGGCGCCCTATCCCAGCAGCTACGAGGAGACCCGTGCGGCCACGGAGCTGACCCACCGCTGGGCGGAACGCTGTCTGGCGGCGCACCGCCGGCCCGACCAGGCCCGCCCAGGCGGGCAGGCCCTCTTCGGCATCGTCCAGGGCGGGCTGGAGCCGGACCTGCGGCGCTGGTCGGCCCAGACCCTGGTGCAGATGGGCTTCCCCGGCTACGCCATCGGCGGGCTGAGCCTGGGGGAGCCCAAGGAGCGCACCTGGGCGATGGTGGACATCGTGGCGCCGCTGCTGCCGCCGGAGAAGCCCCGCTACCTGATGGGCATGGGGTCTCCGGTCGATCTGCTGGAGGGCGTGGTCAGGGGCATCGACATGTTCGATTGCTCCTTCCCCACGCGCATCGCCCGCAACGGCGCCCTGCTGACCCCCGAAGGCCGCGTCAACATCCGCAACGCCCGCTTCCGGGACGAGGCAGGGCCGGTGCTGCCCGACTGCGACTGCGCGACGTGCTCCACCTTTTCTGCGGCCTACCTGCACCACCTCTTCGTGAGCCAGGAGCTGCTGGCCTACCAGCTCGCCAGCGTCCACAACCTGCGCTTCATGGTGCGGCTCATGGAGCGGGCGCGCGCGGCCATTGTGGCGGGGACCTTCGAAGAGCTCTATCACACCTTTGTGGCCGGGTACCAGGAGAGCGACCCCGAAGTGCGGGCTGAGCAGAAGGCCCGGTGGCTGGCCGCCCGCCAGCGCAAGGACGTTCTGACTGCGCAACAGACGCGGGCCCAGACCAGCGCCCCCGCTGACTGAGGGTGGTTGATAACACTCCCAAACCTCCTTCTCCCTTCATGAGCGCTCCCATGACTGCGCTCTTTGCGCGCCCCAACCGGGTCTGCTAGACTGGCTTAAGAGTCAGCATCGACTGCCGGAAAGCGTGGCAGGAGGTGAATCGTGGGCAGCAGAGACTACCGCAGCCGGGAAACCAAGAAACCCAAGAAGGACGCCAAGAAGCAACTCCTCACCAAAGTGGTGGTGGAGGAGAGCGTCGAGGTAGAGGAAGTTCGCAAGGCCCGGCGCACCCCAAAAGAAGCCGAGGCCAAAGAGTAGACGGCGGGCAGCCCTGCCCGCTGAGGGCTGGACGCTGAACCGAGAGCCTTCGCTGCTGCTGGTCGGAGATCGGCCGATCCCCGACGCGTCTGGCGTACCCGCTGCGGGGCGGCGTGCGGTCGCCCTGGCATGGGCAGTGCTGTGGGGGGCCTCCATCGCCTTTGTCCTGCTCGTGGTGGGCCTCGCCCTTCTGGCCAGGGGCTACTGGGACACCGCCACTGACCGCCACGACGCGACCGTGACCGCCATCGCCGGCACCCCTCTCAAGTCGCCTGCCCGCAAGGCCCAGTGGGTCAGCGCCGTCGCAGACGTCGCTCTGGCTGAGGGCGACCGCCTCCGCACCGATGAGGTCGCCCAGGCCTTTGTGACCCTCTTTGACTACAGCACGCTCCTGGTCTACTCCAACACTGAGGTGCACCTCCTGCGGCAGCGCTCCTCCCGATTTGCCCCGCAGCAGGAGGAGGTAGAGCTCGCGCTGGAGCAGGGCAAGGTGCACGTGGGAGTCGGCCCACCCCTGCGGGGTGACAAGAGCTTCCGGCTACGGACACCCCACGGCGTCTTTGACCTGGAGGAGGGGAGCTACACGCTGCAGGTGGAGCGGGGCCACACTCGGCTGCGGGTCGCAGAGCGAGGGCAGGCCAGCATCGAGGTGGATGGCGCCGCCTATACCGTGGTCAGGGGGCAGCGGCTCGCCGTGGCACCCGGGCGGGTCTTGGGCCCCGTGGCGGCCAACGAGGAGTTGATCTATAACGGCGATTTTGCCCAGGGGTTCAGCGGGTGGTTGCAGGGCAATATCCTCGGGTTCAAAGAGGGCACGGACGTCACTGGAGGAGTGTCACTGACGGTGAAAGACGGGCGCCTGGCGGTGCGCTTTCTCCGCGAGGGAAGCAAAGGCACGCATAATGAGACCTATCTCTATCAGGAGATCGACCGGGACGTGTCGGAATTCTCGGAACTGTGGCTCTCGCTGGAACTCCAGCTCGTGCATCAGAGCCTGTCTGGAGGAGGGTACCTTGGTTCGGAGTATCCGGTCGTGATACGAGTGACCTATCGCTCGGCCAGCGGGGACAGCACCGCGGGCTATGGCTTCTACTACGAGAACTTTGCCAATAACCGTACCAACGACGGTGTTCCTGTGCCCCAGCAAGTGTGGCTCAAGTACACAGCGCCCACCAATTTCATGACGCTGGCGCCACCCCCCAAGCGCATCCTTTCCGTCCAGGTCAGCGCCAGCGGCTGGGACTACGAGAGCCTGGTGGCCAACGTCGCCCTCTCTGCCCGCTAGGACGGCCCTTCCGGAACCGGGGCGAAGCAGTAGAAATCATCCCGCTCCAGCAGGCGCTGGATGGCCTGGGGTGTGATCACCCGCCCGTCGCTGAAGCTCACCCACTCCATCACCTCACCGTAGAGCTCCTCGGCCGTCTTGGGGCGGTTACCATCCGCCAGCAGGAGGCGGAAGAGGATCTCTTTAAGGCCGAGCTGTCGCTCTCGATACTCGCTGGTCTTGGCGCAGCACTCCTGGATCACGGCGATGGGGTCGTCGCCGTAGCGGGCGGCCTTGCTTTGGAAGGTCACCTTCCTGGAGCGGGGCTGTGCCACGGGCACCCGTACCTCCACCTCTTCACCCAGGCGCGCCAGGGACTGGGGGCACATCCGCTGCCTGGCCAGGTAGGCGAAGGAGCGCCCCTGAGCCTCAAACAGGGAGAGCTGAATGTGGTAGCGGGGCGGCATTGCCTCGGTCTCGCCTGAAGCGTTCTGTGCCATGGCATCTGGCGATGCTGAGCTTGACATCATTCTCGTCCTCGCAGAGGGTATGGGCGACTAGCTCTTCAACTGGGCTTCCAGCTCAGTCTTGGCGGTAGCGATGAGCCTGAGGTAGCCAGTCTGGGTGTCGGTGGCCCGGCTGGCGGCGCAATCCACGTCGAAGGGCTCACCCTCAAAGATCTTCCCGTACTCTTCGATGGCGCCCTTGGTAGGGTCCCGTTCGGTGCTGAACTTCATGCGTGCGTCCACGATGCCCAGGTCGAAGGGCAGGGTGAAGTAGAGGTCGGCCAGCACGCTCTGGATGTTCGCCCGTCCGAGCAGGCCCCGGTCTCTACCCGCGCCATCGCCGTACTTAGACTGGGGCAGCAGCCCCAGCAGGTTGGCCACACTGAACCAGCCCTGGCCCTCGGCCACCTTGAAGGGCGTCACCGAGATCAGGTAATCGCAGGAGAGCACCACATTGGGCACCCAGAAGTTGGCCAGCGCGTAGGGCTTGGGCAGCGGGTTCTCCACCTCCACCAGCGTACAATCTCGCACGTCCAACCCCAGCACCCGGGGGAAGTCGTAGCCCAGGGTGCGGTAGACGGAGCGGGCGTGCTCATCCTCCGCCGGGCCTTCCAGCAGCACAATGTCCGCGTCGCTCACCCGGCGGAGGCCACGAATGACAGCGGCCAGGGTCTCCCGGCTGGTAGTGACCGGGTAGGGCAGCGGATACGCCGCTGCGGGCTTAATGAGGACCCGACGCGCGCGCGACACCTCGTGAGCGGGCTGGAACACGAAGTCGGGAGCAGGGTGAATGACGCTGCTCATCGAGCCGCCCCGCTGTAGAGCGCCACCACTACCAGCGGTGTGACTTTGGCTTCCACCACCGCGGCCACCAGCAACAGGGGCACAAAGGCCGCCGCACCCTTAGCCCAGTTGACCAGGGCCAGCAGCAACGCATCTCCCAGGGGCTGACCCTTGGGGAGCGTCATCAGGCACATGCCCAGCCACAGGTTCAGCGCGCCGGCCAGAGCCAGTGCCGGGAGCTCGAAGACACCGTGGGGGAGAATGAAAGCCAGAAAGAAGGTGGGCAGGTCAAGCCCGGCCATGGCCACCTGGCCAGCCAAAAAGCCCACGCTGCCGGCGGTGAGCACCACCATCACCAGCCCCGCGATGCCCAGGGTAAAGAGGGAGAGCAGTCCCGCCAGGGCCAGGGTACGCAGGTTATGCACAAAAATGGCCACCGGGGAGAGGGAGTCGGCCAGCTCCGTGGCGGCCCGGCTCCCCAGCGCCTGGAACAGGTTCGCCAGGGGCAACTCCAGGGGGTGCTGCAAGGCGAAGACGTATCCGGTGATCCCGCCGGCCACCAGCATCAGGGCCACCATACCGAGCTGGCCCCGGTAGAGACCCAGAAGCTGGAGCAGGTCGGTGCGATAGAGCCGCACCAGGCTCAGGGGCCGCGCCACGCGCTCCGCCGCCGCGGCCCTTGGCTCCTGCCGCCAGAAGTGCAACAGCAGGCGGGCCAGGTCGGTCAGATGGAGGTCATTGTTCTCACGGGTGAGGATCTCTTCCCGGTTGAACAGCCGGATCCCCATGCGCACCAGCACCACCGCCACCAGCAGGAACTCCAGCAAAATGAACCAGAGAAGATGGCCGAAGCCGATGAGGAGCAGGATCACCTCGCCCTGCACCACAAGAGCCACCGGAATGATAATGAAGCTGGCCAGCAGGTTAGCCGCCTTGACACTGGCCGTCTGGCTGGAGACGATGACGGCCGCAGCCACCATGACCAGGGCCTGCACCAGGCTCAGCACCAGCGCCAGCAGCAAGAAGTCGGGAGCCACTCGCAGGTCCATGGCCAGCAGCGCGCCGATGGCGAAGACGGCGAGCCCCACGACGCTGAGGAACGTCGGGGGCGCCAGCACCGCGAGGACCTTGCCTAGGAACAGCTCTCCATCCGAGACCGGCGTAGCCAGCAGGGCCTCCAGCGTGTTGCGCTCCTTCTCACCCGCAAAGCTCTCCAGCGCGATGATGAGGCTGAAGGAAATGGGGAAAAAGGCCGCCATGGTCGCGCCGAAGAGGGCCGCCTTCTCTCCGGCCAAGGTAGGGTCTACCCTGTCCATGTAGGGCAACCCGATGGTCATGCCGCTCACCATGAGCCCTGGGAAGAGCAGCGCCAGGGTAAGCATGGGGAGCAGGATCCGCCAGTCGGTGACGGTTTCCTTGATCTCTCGCTTAGCGATGACCAGTGCAAGGGCCGGCACTAGGGTGACTCCTCCCCCACCATGTGCAGGTAGAGCGCCTCCAAGCTCTGGGGCAACTGGCTCACACTGACCACCTCTGCCCCGGCAGACACCAGGTGCTGGACGAAGGCCGGATTCGCCTGTTCGGGACACGCGGTCCGATAGCGCACCCAAGTCTCATCCCACGCGTCCACCTGGAGCAGCCCGTCCAGGGAGAACAGCTCCCCGCCGACGGGTCGGGCCAAGCGCACCTCGTAAAGGGGGGCGCCCAGCAGTTGCCGCTTCAGCTCGGCACTGGCCCCATGGGCCACGATGCGCCCACGCTTGATGATGGCGATGCGGTCGGCCAGGGCCTCGGCCTCCGCCAGATTGTGGGTGCACAACATGATGGCCCTGCCTGCCGCCTGAAGGCCTCGGATGTAGTCTCGCACCGCCTTGGCGCTCGCGGGGTCCATCGCCGAAGTAGGCTCGTCCAGCAGCACCACTTGGGGGTCATGGATCAGGGCCCGGGCCAGGGCCACTTTCTGCCGCATTCCCTTGCTGTAGGAGCCGATGGAACGCTGGCGGTCGGGCCAGACTCCGAAGTAGGTGAGTAGGTGCCTTGCCCGGTCCGAGCGCTCCTGAGAGGACAGCCTGGAGAGCTGCCCGAAGAAGTCCAGGTAGTCCTCGGCGCTCATGCGGGAGTAGAGGCCCGGGATCTCCGTGAGCAGCCCCACCACCCGGCGCACCTGGGCGGCATCTCGCACCGAGTCATAGCCTGCGATGGTCGCGACGCCCTCCGAAGGGAGGAGGAGGGAAGCGAGCATCCGCACCGTGGTGGTCTTGCCCGCGCCGTTGGGGCCCAGCAGGGCGAGGATTTCCCCCGGCTCTACCTGAAGGGTGACATCGTAAACCGCGGTGAAGGCGCCAAAGCGCTTCACCAGGTGTTGGGCCTGGATCACGGAAGCCTCGGCCGGTTTCTAGAGTATTATTGTAACACAACCGCGGCTGGAGCCATGCGGCGGCCCGGGGCGATGGAGCTACGCCCAGACCAGGAGAACCTGTCTCCTGGCTCCCTCCGCCGCATGGCGTATTCCCCTTGCGGCGCTCCTAGGTGTAGGATGGGCGGAGATCGGCTCCCAAGGGTCGAGGCACCGGTTCCTTGACCAGGCTGGCGTAGGTATCATTCCGAAATCGGAGGTAACGAGAACAGTGCATCGAGAACGGACGCTGCGACCTTTGCACCGGCTCGCATATCTTTTCTTCGGCTCCATGCTGGTTGTCCTGGTCCTCCTCACCCCGGCCCTGCGCCTCCATGCCGCCAACCCCACCCTGTCGCTTTCGCCGGCCTCCGGCGCGGCGGGGGCGACGGTGTCCGCCAGCGGCACCGGCTTTCAAGCTGGCGAGACGGTCAGACTTCGCTGGGGCAGTCAATTCGGGACCGTCTTGGCTCAGCCTACGGCCGACGCTTCCGGCGCCTTCAGCAACGCCACCTTCACCGTGCCCGAGGCCGCCCCAGGGAGCTACCCCGTCTGGGCAGTGGGGTTCACCAGCGACTTCTACACCACCGCAGAATTCACGGTGACCACAGGGGCAGGCGCGCCCACGCCGACACCGGCTGCTACCGGTACCCCGGCGGCCACTGCCACCAGCACCGCCGTTGCGACTGCTACGCCCACAGCCACACCCACCGGCGCTCCGCCCCCCGGCGTGACGATATGGCCCGGCGGCCCCCTGCCGTCCGCAGGCGCTCCGTCCGCCCTGGCCGTGGACCCGCTCCAGCAGCGCATTTACGTGGTCCACAGGCCCGTGTATGGCGATCTGAAAGTCAACGCCGACTTGCTGCCTACCGACCGGGTGAGCGTGGTGGACGCCTCGAGCAGAAAGGTCGTCACCACGGTTCCGGTGGGTAAAGCCATAAACGGTGTGACCCAGGGTATCGCGGTGGACCCGATGCGACAGCGGGTGTATGTGACCAATGAAGACGATGATACGGTGTCCATCATCAACAGCCGGACCAACACGGTGGTAACCACTACCCAGGTGGGGAGAGGGCCGACCGGTATCGCCGCCGATCCGGACCAGGGGCTGGTCTATGTGGCCAACAGCTCTGGGAAGAGCGTGACCATCCTGGACGCCGCCACCGGCGCGGTGACAGGGACGGTTGCTTTGAGCGGTGGCGCTTATGCCGTGGCGGTGGACCGCAGCACCCACCTGGCCTATGTCACGGTGCAGGCGGCCCCCTGGACCATCGTGGCCATCAACGGGCGAACCAAGAGCATCGAGGCGCAGGTGCCTCTAAACCTGCGGCTCAGCCTCTCTGGGATAGCCGTTGACCCAGGGTCCCGGCTCTACGCGGCGGATTACGATACCGGGACGGTGACAGTCATCGACATCGGTAGCGGCGGCCCTCGGGAGGTCAGCCTCTTTCCCGCGGGACTCTTCCCCCGGGGGGTGGCCGTAGACCCCGCCACCCATCTGATCTACGTCACAGAAAGCGGCAGTAACCTGGTGAACATCTTTGACAGCGCGGGCAGCAAGCTGAAGTCCATCGAGGTGTTGCGCCTGCCCAGCGCTATCGCTGTGGACGAGGTTGCCCGGCGGGTCTACGTTGCTGACACCATGAGCGACAGCCTAAGCGTGCTGGATGCCCAGCGGCAGACCCTGGTCACCACCATCCCCCTGGGTAACGCCGATTTTGGCCTGGCCTACGATCCCGCCACCAAGCGGCTCTACGGCGCCAACTACCCTGCGGACGCCATCTCCGTGCTGGACGCCACTAACGGCTCCCTGGTGGCGAGCTGGCCCTCGGGAGCAGGCCCCTGGGCGGTGGCCGTAGACCCTGAAGTGCGCCAGGTCTACAGCCTGAACTACGATGAGGGCACCCTGACCGTTCTGAACGCCGTAGACGGCCAGGTGAAGGGCAGCGTCAACGTGGGGAAGCGCGCTCAGGGTCTGGCCGTGAGCACCGTCACCCATCGAGTCTATGTCACGGGCGAGCAGGGCCTGACGGTCCTGGACGGCATGACGAATCAGGTGATAGCCACGGTAGCGGTGGGCGAGCGACCCATGGGCATTGCCGTTGACGACGACGGCCGGCGGGTCTACGTGGCCAATCTCGGTAGCGGCACCATTAGCGTCGTGGATTCGGACACCCATCAGGTGGTCGCGACCTGGCAACCGCAACTCGCCAACGTCTGGGGGCTGGCGATAGATCCGGGGCCGCGCCGGCTGTATGTGACCATTACACCCAACACCATCGGGGACTTTAGCGGACTGATGGTGCTGGACGCCGCAACGGGGGCCTTCATCTCGCAGGCTTTCACCGGCAACCGTGCGGCCCTGGTGGCCGCCAACCCCCGAACGCATCAGGTGTTCGTCACTGATTCCACCGACGGCACTCTCACCATCCTGGACGGCGCCACGGGCGCCGTGGTTGCCACCCTCGCCACGGGCAACGGGGCGCATGGCCTGAGCGTTGATCCGGGCACCGGGTTGGTCTTCGTGGGTAACGCCTCCGATGGCACCATCGCGGTGGTCGACCCCACAAAGATCGCGGTGGGGCCATCGGCCACACCCACGCCCGCGACTCCGGTGTCGCCAGGCCCCACCACCACTCCCGTGACCACCCCATCACCCACGCCCACGGCGAGTCCTGCGGCAACTCCCTGCGGCCCCGCGGCGGCTCCCGTGGTGGGCGCGCCCGCGCCCTCGGCTCCGGCCCACTGCGCCACCCTGCCGGCCTTTGAAACGTCGTTCCGCTGGGCCAACCCCGCGGGCGCGACCCAGTTCGAGCTGCGTGTCGTGCCTTACGCGTCCGACGGCCCTGGCTTGGACATCATTAGCGACGTGTCAGGTCCATCTGGCGCTTTCTCAGTCCTGGCGCCTCCCGACTGGTACTTCCTGTTGCCCGACATGACCTACACCTGGACGGTCCGCACCACTAGCGCGACGGTCTTCATCACCCCTGAGGACCCCCGCTGGGGACCCTGGTCGCCGGCCTGGGTCTTCCGCACGCCCAAAGCGAGCAGCGCAGGGATCACCCCGCTAGCGCCCCCCGACAGGAGCGCTGTGACGACCCTCACACCCACGCTCCAGTGGCAGGATAGCGCGCCGGCCGCCTGGTACTACGAAGTGCAGCTCAGCACCGACCCGGCGTTCGAGACGGATCCGGCCAAGGCCACAGCCTTCGTCTATTGGGAGATGCGCCACGGCGGCGTGACCACTCCCCGCAACAGCTATGCCGTGTCCCCGGAGTACCCGCTGGCCCCGGGAGCTACCTACTACTGGCGGGTGCGGCCGCGGGTGCAGGGCGACGGTGTGTCCGTGGCCTGGTCGCCGGCGTGGCGCTTCACTACCCAGACCGGCGCTGCTACCCCTACCCCAACTCGCACCGCCACCCCGGCGCCGACCCAGACCGCTGCACCGGCGCCAACTCAGACGGCGACCCCTGCGCCTACCCAGACTCCGTTACCCACACCTTCCTCCGGAGAGACCCCTGCGGTCTTTCTTGGGACCTGGCGGGTCTACTCGGCGCAAATCTACTACGACGATGGGAGACGCGGCCCCGACAACCCCGCTCGCTATGGTCGGCTGGAGCTCCAGGCTGGCGGGGTCTGGCAGTATGGGACTTCCACGGGCAGGTGGTCGGTCAGCCCCATCAGCGCCGAGGACTGGAACCGCTGGGGAGTCCAGCCCTATGGGCCCACGCGCAAACTGGCCCTTTCGGGCTGGGGTGGGGGCCTCGCCGATGGGCCGACGGAGGAGTCGGCCGGCGTGGTGGACTTTCTCTGGGTAATCTACCGTGCCGGGCCACCCACGGTGAGCGCGCCGGCGACCATCTGGTTGAAGTTTGGGCGTGAGTAAGCTGCAGGCCTGATGGTCCTATCCGGCGAGACACCCGCGTGGCGCCTGCCGGGCCACGGCACTAGTAACTTGGTTGCGTAAGTTCGTGTGCACTGGGTCCGTCCCAACCCCGCTCACCCTGAGCTTGTCGAAGGGAGAGCCGCTCGTGGTTCCCTTCGGCCCGGCTCAGGGTAAACTCGGCTCACCATGAGCGGCTTCTTTTAGCGCGTTTTTTCGCAACCAAGTACTAGTCCAGAAAGCTGATCCGCTCCACCTGAGACAGCGGGCGGCCGGTGCCGCCGTTGCGGGTCATGATCAGCTCGGCCACAATGCTCACGGCGATCTCCTCCGGCGTCTCGGCGTGGATGTCCAGGCCGATGGGGGTGCGCACTCGCTCCAACGCCTCTTTGGGGACACCGGAGTCCCGCAGCAGCTTGAGCACCGTGCCCGCCCGCCGGCGGCTGCCGATCATGCCGACGTAGGCCGCGGGCGAACCCACCACCTCCCGCAAGGCCGCCTCGTCGTGCTTGTGGCCTCGGGTCACCACCACGATGTACGTCGTCTCGCTGATGGGGAACTTCTGGAGGGCGGACGTGAAGTCTTCGCAGATGACCTGGTCCACCTCCGGAAAGTGCTCCCGGTTGGCGAAGTCGGGGCGGTCATCCAGCACCACCACCTGAAAGCCCGCCACCTTGGCCAGGCGGGCCACGCTGCCCCCCACGTGGCCACCTCCCACCACCAGCAGAGTCGGAGGCTGCACCACCTCCACGTAGACCTCAAAGGAGGCCATTTCCTCCATCCGGCGAGTGCGCACCGACGCCTTGGGGTAGATGAAGGACTGGGAAGCGCCCAGGGCCAGGGCCTGGCGGGCGTCCTCCAGCACCGCCGGATCGAAATCTCCGCCCAGGCTGCCCAGCACCCGGCCGTCGCCCCAGACCACCATCTTGGCGCTCTGGGGCGGCGCGCCCTCTGCCTGGCT
The DNA here is from genome assembly GCA_016190485.1 of Chloroflexota bacterium. Taxonomy (GTDB): domain Bacteria; phylum Chloroflexota; class Dehalococcoidia; order SHYD01; family SHYD01; genus JACPQN01. The sequence goes on along the minus strand of JACPQN010000139.1, from coordinate 8,669 downwards.
CTTGACCACCGTCACCAGGGCCACCGCCTCGTTGCGGTTCACCGCCTGGATGAAGGCTTGCAGCAGGTCCACCTGGAAGGTACGCTCGTCCGCCATGGCCGCCCCTCGGTTGATGCTATGCGCCTGATCTGTCCCCCAAGTGTAGCAACTTTGCGCCCAGCGCGCATCGCAACGCCAGCAGCGATTTACAGCGTGCCCGCGCCACGGTAGGATAGGGGAGCTATGCACGATGCGTTGCACACCTTCGTAGCCGCCATTCCGGTGGAGCGCCCTCGGTGACGTCGTCGCGGCCGCCTACCCTGGGCTTCATCGGCGGCACCGGCCCCGAAGGCGCCGGCCTGGCCCTGCGCTACGCCAGCGCGGGGCACCGAGTGCTCATCGGCTCCCGCAGCTCGGAGCGGGCCACGGCCACCGCGGAGGGTATCAACCAGCGCCTGGGGCAGGACCTGGCCCTGCCTAGGGACAACGCCGCGGCCGCCCTGGAGTCTCAGGTCGTGCTCCTGGCGGTGCCCTACGTAGCCCAGCAGGAGACTCTGCCCGCTCTGGCCGAGAAGATCGGGGCCAAGGTGGTGGTGAGCGTGGTAGTGCCCCTGGCGTTCCAGAGCGGGCGGCCCCACCCGCTGGCCGTACCCGGCGGCTCGGCGGCCCAGGAGGCTCAGGCGCTGCTGCCCGGGGCGCGCCTGGTAGCGGCCTTTCACCACCTGGGCGCGAAGCACCTGACGGACCTGGCTCACCCTCTGGAGGGTGACGTCCTGGTCTGTGGCGACGATGCAGAGGCCAAGGCCGTGATCATGGCCCTGGTGGAGGAGTTGCGGGACCTGCGGGCCGTGGACGCCGGCGGTCTGGACTACGCCCAGCCGGTGGAGGCCATGACCGCCGTTCTGCTGAGCATCAACCGCCGCTACAAGGCCCAGAGCGGCCTGAAGATCACCGGCCTTCCTTCGGCAGGCCTGCCTGTCCGGCAGGCAGGCTCAGGACACCGCCCTTCGGCAGGCTCAGGACACCGCCCCGCAGGAGCCGGAGGCTAGACGTGGCACGGGCGGCCCGGGAGCTCCGGATCATCGGCCTCCAGACGTTGCCGGAGGTGCGCCAGGGCGACGACCTGGCGTCCCTGATCCTGGAGGCGGCCCAGCGGGAAGAGACGGGCATCCTCAGCGGTGACGTGGTGGTGGTCACCCAGAAGGTCCTCTCCAAGGCCGAGGGGCGCATCGTGGACCTGGCGGAGGTGGCGCCGTCGCCTTTCGCGCTGGAGATCGCCACCCGCATGGAGAAGGACCCCCGGCTGGTGGAGGTGGTCTTCCGGGAGTCCCGCCGGGTGGTCCGCATGGACCAGCGACTGCTGGTCATGGAGACTCACCACGGCTACGTGTGCGCCAACGCGGGGGTGGACCACTCCAATATCCCCGGCGACGACATGGTGTCGCTATTGCCCCTGGACCCGGACGGCTCCGCGGAGCGCATCCGCCGCGCCTTCCAGGAGCGGACAGGCGCTGAGACCGCCGTCATCATCTCCGACACCTTCGGCCGGCCCTGGCGGGAAGGCACCACGGAGGTGGCCATCGGCGTGGCTGGCATGGCGCCGGTGGAGAGCTACATCGGCCTGACGGATACCGCGGGACATCTGTTACGCACCACCGCCATCGCCGTGGCCGACGAGCTGGCCAGCGCCGCGGGCCTCGTGATGGAGAAGGTCTCCCGGGTGCCCGTGGCCATCGTGCGGGGCTTCCCCTTCACCCCCGGCGCTGCGGGCGCCCGCAGCATGGTGCGCCCCGCCGAGCGAGACCTCTTCCGGTAGCCCACAACGCCCTCTCCCGCTGGGAGTGGGCGGGGGTGGGGGCACACTTTCACCCCCACCTAGCCCTGCCTGCGGCAGGCAGGCTCCCCCTGGCAGGGGGAGGAATAGTCTTTCCCCTCCCTGCAAAGGAGGGGGTCGGGCAGGGTGCAAGCAGCCGTAGGACGATGTCCTTTACCCCCACCTAGCCTCCCCCTGGCAGGAGGAGGAACACCATTCCCCTCCCTGGCAGGGAGGGGCCAGGGGAGGGTGCAAGCAGCCGTAGGACGATGTCCTTTACCCCCACCTAGCCTCCCCCTGGCAGGAGGAGGAACAGCATTCCCCTCCCTGGCAGGGAGGGGCCAGGGGAGGGTGAAAGCAGCCGTAGGGCGATGTCCTACCCCCCACCTAACCTCCCCCTGGCAGCGGGAGGAATAGTCTTTCCCCTCCCTGGCAGGGAGGGGCCAGGGGAGGGCGGAACCTTACCGCCAGGCCGAGGCGCCTACCCCGCCCGCCGCCGGTGCTCCGGGCTGGCCAGGATGGCCTGCCGGACCTCCTCCAGGCTATACGGCGAGTCCACCCAGCCCCGCAGCCCGGCGTTGTCGCTCCCCAGGGGGTCCCGCCCCAGCAGCTCGATGTACAGCGCCCGCACCGCGGCCACCCGTTGGCCTTCCTCTGACGCCTGGAAGGCCGTCACGAGCTGTTCCAGGGTCAGGTTGGTGCCCGCCCAGTACCCCAGCCCGCCCGGGTCCGGCTCCCGGCCCAGCGCCGACAGGTACGCGCTCCGCACCAGCCGGCTGCGCTCCGGCGAGACTGCCACCGTCGACACAGGCCCCGTTGCAAAAGGAGTGAAATCCACGATCCCCGCGTTGCTCGGATCTTGGTGGAAATCAAAGATTTTCTTCTGAATGGCTGCAGGGTCGGTAGTCCCCCACCAGTTGTTCGGCGCACTGGTTTGGAAGGGCCGCGTCCACTTGAAGTCATACTGAGCATTATCAAGCAGATTATTATCATGGACGTTGGAGCTGTCTACCACGCCGCCCCCGCCGTTGCCTTGAATCGTGCTGAACGCCACCTCGTTACCGCTTCGAATTCCAACACCTCCATTGCGTGCAACAAGGCTGTAGAAGGTACGGCCACCTACGACTCCGTCAGCGCTGTTATCTATGACCTTGTTGGCGAAGACGTCGCCGGCACTAATTCCGATCCTGTTTCCCGAGATCACGTTGTATCTGATGAAGGGAGCGTTTATCGTTACGATTGCGGATGAAATCCCTATGTCATTGTGTCGCAGACTACTATCACGTATCTCATTACGAGCGTTAACGGATGCGAGCTCGAATCTCACGCCCACGTCCGCACCTTCGACGATGACGGAAACAAGCGACACCTTCTGATGTTCGCGGGAGTTAATCCGCAGACCCTTCCACCGGCCTGTGCTGTCTCCCGTAAACAGGATGGGCTTATCGGGTGTCCCGTGCGCGGTAAGGCTGCCGCGCACCAGCAGCACGTAGGGTCCCATTACACGGACTTCAACACCGGGGTCAATGGTGAGAGTGACCGGCGGCGCCACCACCACGTCACCTTCAAGAATGTAAGGGCTGCCGCCCAGGGTCCAGGTGGTGTCGTTTGCAATAACACCGGTGACTGTGGTACTTGCCTTGGCTATATGTGGCGTGAATATGAATCCCGCTAGACCGATTCCGCCCAAGATCGCCGTTGGGAGGAGCCATGGTACTGCTGCGAGAAGAAGCGCCAGTCCGCGTCCTGGCGTTGGGTGGTTGCCGATCGCCTGCTTCCTCATGCTTTTTGCGCTCACGTGCCGATCGCTACCCAGGCAACGTAAAAATCAGTCTGGTCCCCATAGTTGTTTTTTGCCATAACACCAAAGCTGCTCGTTGAAACTTCGTATGCCGCGACGGTCACCGCCCAGGTATTGCCGTAGGTGTTTCCTCTTCTCGGTGTCAGTAGGATAAGCGGGGTGTTGGCGAAGCCCGAGAGGCTGACTGTTCCGCAGTCGTGGTTGTTATTTGCTGCTACGGTGAAGGGGCCGATCTCCCCGGACACGATGCGGAGTTTGCTGGTCGGACTCCGAACCAGATTGGCGAGGTTTATTGAACCGTTAGTGATGTCAGAAAAAGTCAGATCGTTGCCCATCCCGCCGCCGGACCGGGAAATGGATACGGATTCAGACCCGGCCACCACCGTGCCGGGCGGCGTAGCGGACCCTCCTGACTCAACCAGGTAGTAGATGCCTCCGAGCTCCGTGCTGTCCAGCATTGGGCGCTCATTCGTGTAGCCCGTCGGCGCCTTGAATGTCCCGAACGAATCGTTGATGTCTCGGTGGTAGGGCTTCTGAAAATAGAGTACCGGCGTCCTGACATCTCGGGACACTATGGTGCCCCTGGCTTCGACCAGCGCGTTCTTGCCATACAAGCGAATGGGCTGGTAGCCGTATCCCCAAGACGGGTCGCCACTAGGCGGACGATAAAACGTGTTGATTCCGGCCCACTTGCCCCCATTCGCACCGGTTCGCGGTTGGAAGAAGAGGTAGAGCAGGTTGTCTTCATCAAGACCTAGCCACATGAGAGGAAAGTTGCCCTCCGAACCCTGCCACAACGCATACAGGTTGCCATCGCTGCGGAAGTTACCCGCCACCTCCAGCTTCTCTTGAGGATTCATCGTCCCGATCCCCAATTTGCCGGCGCTGCTGGTCATGAGGACCTCGCTGTCCCCGTCGTCCACCCAGATGCCCGAGCCGGGGGCATAGCGCAGCAACAGGTAGCCGTCCGTGTTTTCCACGCCGCGAGAGGGGGTTGTGGCCACAAAGCTTCCGCTGGCCTTGATGTACCCGACCACATCCAGCTTCACAGTTGGGCCGGTGGTGCCGATGCCCACGTTGCCAGCAGAGTCTATCGTGATGCGTGCTGCGTTGTTGGCCACGTCCACGATGTGCAGCGTGCCTGCGATACCGCCGCCCGGAAAGTCGCTGGGGATGATACGGAAGTCCCGCCCCGGCGCCCGGTTATCTACCAGGCGGAGACCGGTGGCCACGCCGCTGCCGGGCGTCGTCTCCAGCCGGATCCCGTCGGCCACGGGGGAGGCGACGGCGACCTGCCCGCCCGGCGTCACCCGCAAGAAGCCGTTCAGCAGGTCCACGGCCACGCTGCGGTCGTATTGGATGAACAAGTCCCCGCCGACGCTACGGATATCGTTCCCAGCGCCGAAAGCAAAGAGGTGGAGGTGCTTGTCGGCGCCCGGACCGATAAAGACGCTCCCGCCGGGGTCTACGGTAAGGCTATAGCTGTCGCTTGCTATAAACTCTATCCGTCCGCCCACCGCGGGGTTCCACAGGTAGGTGTTCCCGGTCTCGCCATCCAGCCGAACCTTTTCACCTGTTTCAACCCAAAGATCGCCCACAGGGAGCTCCTTTCTGTCTGGGGAGGGGCGCTAGCCCAGGCTGGGCGGTTGGTGCTCGCGGGAGGGCTGGGCAAGGAGGACGGAGAAATAGGCACCGTCGAAGGCAGGAGTGATGTCGGCGGCGTTTGGGATGCGAACGCGTAACACTTCCAGGAGCTGGGCCTTGGAGAGCACCACCCCGCTGATGGCCAGCCGTGGCCCTTGAGCCGCTGCCAGCGCCTCGGCCTGCGGGTCGTCCTGCGCTACCGTGTCCACCATCGCCATGTCCGCCAGTACATAGGTTATTCGTATTATACGCCCCCCCCCCCGTAACGTCTGTCAAGGTGCAAATGCACCAGGTGCTCCCCCCCTAGCCAGCCGACGCCAAGTCTATGTAGAATAGCCCCAAGGTACTAGAAAGAGCCGCCCTCCCGATCTTCCCGCTGGAGCGCCCGCTCGATCTCTCGCACCACCGGCGCGCTGTTCAGTGAGCGCTTGTCCCCCACTCCCTGGCGGTCGCCTCAGGCGACCGCCCTACAAAGCTCCCCCCTTGTTGCGCAAGCTCCGAGCTCGCCACGGCGAGTCGCCTTCGGAGACATGTCGAAGGGCTTGTCCTGAGCTTGTCGAAGGGCGAGCGGACCCTCGTAGGCCCCACAAGAACGAAACGGTTCCGTACAGTAGGCCTTCAGCGCCTTCGTCTGATCCAGGGCTCTACACGGCGCACTCGCCCTCGCCCCGCTCCAGGATGTACAGGCGGGTCGAGTCCCAGTCGATGAAGTTAGAGGGGTCTTCCTCGGCCGGCGGGATGCGGGTCAGGTCCTCCAGCAGCTCCCGGAAGGCCCTGTCCCCCTTGCGGTCCACGAACTCCCCAAAGCCCTCACCATCCCGGCGTTCCGCCTTGTAGAAGGCCAGCAAGCGCTCCACCGCCTCCGGCGCCCTGCGAGCGGGCAGCTTCATCACCGGGCGCCCCAGCCGCGTCCCCTGTGGGCCGACGCTCCCGCCCAGGTGCAGCACCTGTCCGGGGTAGAGCCTCCCGTCCCGGTGCAGCGCGGCGCCGAAGAACCCGATGTCAGCCAATTGGTGCTGGCCGCACGCGTCCGGGCAGCCGCTGGTCTTAATGCGCAGCCGGGCCACCGCCTCATCGTCCTGGTAGCCCCCTCCGATGAGGACCCGCTGGAGCTCCTGGGCCAGCCCCTTGGACGCTGCGATCCCCAGGCTGCAGGCCGAAGTGCCGGGGCAGGAGGTGACATCGGCGACACCGTTGGCCCGCAGGCCGGCCAGGCTGACCCCGTTGAGGGCTTCGTAGGCGACCGGCAGGTCATCCTCTGACAGGCCGCGCAGGATCAGGTTCTGCTGGGCAGAGGTGCGGAGCGTGACCCGGGGCTGGCGCTCCGCCAGGGCTGCCACCGCCTCCATCTGGTCGCTGGTGATGTCGCCCAGGGGCAGCCCGACACTCACGGAGAAGGAGCCGCTCCGGCGCTCCGGCTGGACGTTCCAGCGAAGCCAGCGGCCATAGCCGCCGGATGCCTGGGGAAGCCCCTCAGCCGCACTCGGTGTCGCGGCTTCCTGGACGCTCAGGCCAGCGGGCGAAGACAAAATCCCTTCCAGCTTGACCGCCGCGCGCTCCTCCAGGACGATCCTGCGGAACTCCGCTTCTCCCAGGCGGGCGACCACGAACTTCAGCCGGGCCCGGTCCTTGCGGGTGCGGTCGCCCAGGCGCGCGAAGACCCGGAGCACCGCCTCATAGGTGGGCAGCAGCTCCTCTTCCGGGACAAAATCGTCGATCTGGGCTGCGCGGCGGGGCATGCTGCCGAGCCCGCCCCCGGCGTACACCCGAAAGCCTCGGCGCGGCTCCTCTCCCGCAGACTGCACGGCGATAGCGCCGAAGTCCTGGATGGCGCTGAGGGCACAGTCCGCCGCACAGCCTGAGAAGCTGCTCTTGAACTTGCGCGGGAGGCTCATGACCGCCGGATTGCCCACGTAGAAGTCGTCCACCGCGGCGGCGTGCCCGCTGACATCGAAGGCCTCCTGGGGACAGACGCCGGCCAGGGGGCAGGCCGCGACGTTGCGCACCGAGTTCCCACCGGACTGGAGGGTGATGAGCCCCGCCTGATGGAGCTGCTCCAGGATGCGGGGCATGTCGTCCAGGGAGAGCCAGGGGAGCTGGACGTCCTGCCGGGTGGTGACATGGCCCACGGCATACCCGTGGGTACGGGCAACGGCCGCGATGGCTCGGAGCTGGCCGGGCGTGACGCTGCCGTAGGGAAGCCGGATGCGCACCATGTACTGTTCCGGCTGGCGCTGGCCGTACACCCCCAGGATCGTGCGGGTGGGCCGGAACTCGTCGTTGGTCAGGGTCCCCTGCCGGACGCGCAGCAGCTCTCCGGCCAGGTTGCGGACGGCCATCCGGACCACCTCGTCACGGGCCATGGTTTCAGACGTAGGTGCGGCTGACATAGGCGTTCCTCCGAGGGGACACAGGGTGGAAAGTCGAGCAAGGCTATCGAAATAGTAGTATAGCGTGGCGCCCCTGTCAACAGCCCGGCGACGCAGACTCCCACAGCCCGGAGGGTGCGGGAACCGTGGCTACGCTCAGAAGCGCCCGCATGCGGGCAGCCGGTCACAAGGTTTGTCCTATCAAGACCGCAGTCACCTGAGCGGCCAGGGCGCGGCAGGCGGTACGATGGCAGTCCGTAGCCTGGAGTCAATCCAGTATCATAGCGTACAATGCGGTTGGGACGGGCACGGGACCACAGCCGTCGAATGTTGCCTCTACTCGAGAGCACGCGTATTCCTCCGCCCTGTTGCAACTAAACATACACACTCCTATGGGCACGTGACCGGACGACCCCTCTCCACGCTGCGGGCGCTGCTCCGCTCCCGGCGGGTGGTGGTGCACGAGTGGAGCATGGCTCCCACCCTGTTGCCGGGAGAGCTCCTCCTGATCGACACGCTGGCCTATGGGCTGGGGCAGCCTCAGTCCGGCGACATTGTGCTGGCCCGCCACCCCACCGCGCCGGCGATGCTGCTGGTGAAGCGACTGGCGGGACTACCGGGACAGGAGGTCCGCCTGGACAGCCACGGGTGCTGGGTGGACGGCCACCCCTTCGCCCTCGCGGCCGGGGAGGCAACCGATCTGGGGGAGGGTCTGTGGCAGCTCGCGAAGGGCCACTACTTCCTCCTGGGCGATGCCCCAGAGTGGAGCCAGGACAGCCGCCACTTCGGCCCCGTGGAGCGGGACGCCCTGCTGGGCCGGGCCTGGCTGGTCTGCTGGCCCCCAGCCCATGTCCGCCGGCTCTCGTCCGGGGCGTCCGAGGGTGGTTAACAAGGGCGTTGGTCGAGCGTGTGTGCTCTGAGCTCGTCGAAGGGTCGAGACCTCGCCCGTCCCTTCGGCACGCTCAGGACAGGCCCTTCGGCACGCTCAGGACAGGCCCTTCGGCACGCTCAGGACAGGCCCTTCGGCACGCTCAGGACAGGCCCTTCGGCACGCTCAGGACAG
>JACPQN010000012.1 GCA_016190485.1 Chloroflexota bacterium | reverse complement strand
GGCGTCCAGGGTGGCCAGGTTCTTCTGAGCAAGGCGCTTGAAGACGTCTCGCAGTGCGGCGTCGCCAGCTTCCGGAGGCTCCCCCTCCATCTCACTCAGGCGGCTCTGGATGGCCTCCCGCTCCTGGCGAACGATGTCTTCCACCCGCTCCTTGAGGCCCTGATGCAGCGAGTCCAGGTTGTGGCGAGCTAGCGTCTCTTGGCGCTGCTGTCGCAGGCGCCGCAGGAGGTCCTGGATGCCTTGCTGGCGCTGGCCGGAGGAGGGCGAGTAGCCCCGTTGCATCAACTGGCGGAGCGCGCGGCCCAGGTCGCCATGGTGCAGGAAGTCCTCGGACAGGGCCTCCAGCAGCTCCTCGGGGTCGGGAAGCTGCTGGACCTGGGTGTCATCCCACTGGGAATAGCGATAGCGGAGCGTCATGCCTGCCTCGTGGCCCCAAGGGTTAGCTTCAGTATAGGCAATGGGTGCGTGCCCCGCAACCGCGCAGGCTGCCGGAGGTATCTGCCTTGAAATATCGGCTACCTGCCCCATTTTCATTCGCGGTGGTGGCCTCTGGCCATCACCTACTGTTCAGCAGTCTTGAGGGGAAATGAGGAGTTGGCGGCAGCGCCCGTAGGGCGGGGGCTTGTCCCCCGCCTAACGATCTCGGCGTGGTAGGCGGCGAGCCACAAGGACCCGCCCTACGGGAAACGCCCGGCCGCATACCCTGCCCGCAGATTCAGCACCTCGATTGTGCCTGCCAGGGCGAAGCATCGTCAGACACAGGCTGCCTGTGCTATCATCCCATCCGACTGGCAGGCCACCGGATGGCAGTCGTCAGGCTGGTGGCCGAGTCTGTTCTCCTCTACAACATCATCCCGGGGGCACATGATGCTGCGACAAGCCGCACGGCTGGTGGCCACACTGGCCCTTCTCGCAATGGTAGCCCTACCTCGCTCCGACGGGTCCGCCCAGGAAGAGGAGTTCGCTCTCCCCAACGGCCGTTTCTACACCCAGACCGTGGGCGGCGGCCGCGGCTTCGGCATAGTGGACAACGCCGAAGCCCCCTTCTGGAGCGAGTTCCAGCGCCTGGGTGGTGTGCAGGGCGTGGGGTACCCCATCTCTCGCCGCTTTGTCTGGAACGGCTTCGTCTCCCAGGCCATGCAGCGGGTGGTCTTCCAGTGGCGACCCGACCTGGGCCAGGTGGCCTTTGTCAACGTCTTCGACCTCATGAGCCAACAGGGGCTGGACGACTGGCTCGACCAGCGCCAGGTCCCGCGGCCGTTACCCAGCAGCTTCGACGCAGGCAAGGACTTCGGCCAGGTGATCCAGGACCGTCTGGCGCTGCTGGATAGCAACCCGGCCATCAGGCAGCAGTACAACAGCGTCGCCGACCCGGTGGCAGCCAACGGCCTGCCCACCTCTCGGGTCACGGACATGGGCAACCATTTCTCCATGCGGTTCCAGCGGGTGGTGATGCAGCAGTGGAAGGAGAACGTGCCCTGGGCCGCGGCGGGCCAGGTAACCGTGGCGCTGGGGGGCACCATCTCGGCCGAGGCGGGCCTGCTGCCCGACAAGTCCGCCCTGAGCCCGGAAGCCGCGCCGGGCCTCCCTCCCATCGTGGTTATCCCGTCTCCCACACCGACACGCGTGCCCCGGCTGGTCCCCTTGATTTACGGCTTCCAGGTGGACCCCAGTGAGTCTTATTCCAGGGCGCTCCAGCTCACCACCGGCGCGGGGTTTGGCTGGATCAAGTACCAGACACGGTGGGAGGAGTTCGAACCCCGGGCCGGCGCCCACAACTGGGGCTTCCTGGACGGCGTGGTGAGCGGCGCGGAGGCGGCTAAGGTGAAAGTGCTCCTCAGTGTTGTCACGGCGCCCGGATGGGCGCGCCCCGGCCAGGACCTCGCCGTCCACGGCCCGCCCACGGACCCCCTGACCTACGCCCGCTTCGTGGGCGCGCTGGCCGCCCGCTACAAGGGGCGCGTCGCCGCCTACGAGGTCTGGAACGAGCAGAACCTGGCCCGAGAATGGGGCGGCACGGGCCGTCAGAGCGCGGCTGCGTACGTGGCGCTCCTGAAGCCCGCTTATCAGGCCATCAAGGCCGCCGACCCCGCGGCCATCGTGGTGACCGGCGCGCTGACTCCGGCGGGGAATGTGAACATTCCGGAGCTGGGCGGCCTGCTGGCCCGGGACGACGCGGAGTTCCTGCGGGAGATGTACCAGGCGGGTATGAAGGGGTCGTTCGATGCGGTGGGCGTGCATCCCAGCGGCTTCAACAACGACCCGGCCCTGGACCCCCGTGACCCCGCCGTGCTGTCCCGGGCCGGAGGCTTCCACGCTCACCGCAGCTTCTACTTCCGGAACTTCGAGTTCTACTGGGACGTCATGGTGGAGAACGGTGACGCCGACAAGAAGCTCTGGTTCACCGAGTTTGGCTGGGCCTCCGGCTGCGGCGCCGGCGTCGAGTGGGCCTACGCCCAGGAGAACACGGAGCAGCTCCAGGCCGACTACCTGGCCCGGGCCTACCAGATTGGCAAAGAGCGGGGCGAGATTGGGGCGATGTTCCTGTGGAACCTCAACTTCCGCACCGCCGACCAGGCCAAGTGCGCCTTCGCCGTGCTGAACCCCGATGGCACGCCACGGCCCGCCTACACCGCGCTGGCCCGCCTGCCCAAGTAGCTGCCAGGCGCATCCCAACTCCGGCGCAGGATAAGCCTGGATGGCTGAGCAGCTCACCCTCCTGGTGCTCTCCGGGTTCAATACTGATATCGCGCCGCTGCACCGAGTGGATCCCAGGGTTGCGGTGGTGGACGGCCGCCAGAAGCTCCTGCCTGAGTACCGCCGCTCGTATCCCCCGGCTTGGGTGAGCAGGGCCCTTCCACCCCCAACCGAGGCGGAGCTGCGTACGGAACGCGACCCCACAGCCGCAGCAAGCGCGGCTGCGGAGCGGGAGGCGCTGCTGCGGGAAGCGGACCTGGCGGTCTCCTTCGCCATGGCCATCTTCCCGCCGGACCTGCCGCGCCGTGCCCCGCGCCTCCGGTGGCTCCATGCGGCCTCGGCTGGGCCGGACCGCTTGAAAGAGGGCCAGGGCCGGGCCTTGGAGGGGAGCTACGTCATCACCACCGGCCGGGGGTACGTCAACCCCCTCCCCATCGCAGAGTATATCCTGGCCGGGGTCTTTTACTTCGCCAAGTCCCTAGCCCAGGCCCATGGAGACAAAGAACGAGGAGCCTTCGACTCCCGCGCCTACCGCTCCCAGTCCGTAGCAGGTAAGACCATGGGCATCGTCGGCCTGGGGGGCATCGGCAGGCAGGTGGCGCGCCTAGCCCACGGCGTTGAGATGGAGGTGGTGGCCACCCGCTACTCCGTCTCCCGGCGCCTGGAGGGGGCAGCGACCGGTGAGGAAGGGGTAGACCTGCTATTGCCGGCCTCTGATCTTCCAGAGCTGCTGGCTCGTAGCCACTTCGTGGCCCTGTGCGCCCCCTGGACCGACGACACCCACCATCTGATGCGGGACGAGACCCTAGCCCTGATGAGGCCGGGAGCCTTCCTGATCAACGCGGCCCGGGGTGAGCTAGTAGACGAGGAGGCGCTGCAACGGGCGCTGCGCAGCAGCCGAGTGGGCGGCGCGATGCTGGACGTGTACGACCGGGAACTGGAGCGTCCGCCGGACCCGGAGCTCTGGAGCCTGCCCAACGTACTGATGACACCCCACGTGGCCGGCCGCTCCGAAGGCGCAGGCCAACTGGCCATGGAGTTCTATTGTCGCCAGCTCCGCCGGTTCCTCTCGGGCCAGCCGCTGGAGAACGTGGTGGACCAGCAGCGGGGCTACTAGGCTCAGACCGGACCCCTGCAGCCCCTGGACTCCCTTGATTGCCGCGTGGTTATGGCATCCATGACTCTTTGCTCCCCTCGCGAGTTGTGGCGCACGCGCCGAGGTCTGGCGACGCGTAAGGGTATTATACCAGCACCAGGAAGGCGTCTTGAGGAGGCGTCGATGAGGAGTTTGCTCAGCGGTCTCCTGGATGCACGGTTGACGCCACCCGTCGACTCTGCCAAGATCAGGGCGACCCACAGGAGGCAGGATGGCAGCAGAGCAGCCACACCCTTCGTCAGTGCTAGAGGTGGCGCCCCCTCGCAAGAGGGCGCTGCCCGGAGTGGTGTCCTTCAGCGCCTTCGCCCTCCTGCTGGGGGCTTTTTTCTTGTCCGGCGCCAGCGCCCTGATCTACGAGATCGTCTGGACCAGGCTGCTCTCGCTCATCTTCGGGGTCACCATCTACGCCGTGAGCGTGGTGCTGGCCAGCTTCATGGGCGGGCTGGCCATCGGGAGCCTGCTGGCCGGACGCCTGGCCGACCGGGTCACCGGCTCCCTCCGCTACTACGCCGGCATCGAGGCGCTGATCGGTGGCTTGGGTGTGATCAGCCCCGCCGCCATCAACAACCTGACGCCGGTCTACGTGTGGCTCTTCGAAGCCACGGGAGACTCTCCCGAGGCGGCCACGGCGCTCCGGGCATTGCTGGCCAGCGCGTTGCTCCTGCTCCCTACCAGTCTCATGGGCGCGACGCTACCCTTCATGGTGCGGGCCTCGCTGGGGCGCTTCCCGCACCTGGGTGAGAACTTCAGCCTGCTGTACGCGCTGAATACGGCTGGCGCAGCGGCCGGGACCCTGGCCGCCGGCTTTTTCCTCATTGGGCGCCTGGGGTTCCAGGGGTCTGTGTACGTGGCTGCGCTCCTCAACGTAGGCGCTTGCCTGATTGCCCTCTTTCTGTCCCTCATCCTGGGGGACACACGGGTGGCAGCGACCAGGAGGGCCGGCGGCGGTGCGGCGCCGCCGGGCCCTGCCGAGGCGCCCTACCCTGGTGTGCTGCGCGGGTTGGTGCTGGTGGGCATCGGCGTCTCCGGCTTCTGCGCGCTGGCCTATGAGATCCTCTGGTTCCGGATCCTGGACCTCTTCTTCAACGGCACGGCCTACGCCTTCAGCCTCATGCTCTTCACCTTCCTGGTGGGCCTGGCGCTGGGGAGCGGAGTGTCTCGCCTGTTCATCGGACGTGCGTGGAACTGGGTGGTGGTGCTGGGGCTGCTGGAGGTGCTGGTCGGCCTGGAAGCGGCGGTAGCCCTGCGGCTGGCCGGGAAGGTTCCTCTGGTGCGGGAGGCGCTGGCCGGCATGCCCGCGCTGGCGCCGTTGCTGGAACGTCCGGTGTTCGGCATGGCGGTGGCAGGGGTGCTGGTGCTCCTGCCCCTCACGGTGCTCCTAGGGATGACCTTTCCCGTGGCGGCGCAGGCCGTAGCCAGGGGCCAGCAGCACGTGGGCACGATCATCGGGCGGATGAGCGCGGCCAACACCTTCGGGGCCATCCTGGGCTCCCTGGCCGGAGGGTTCTGGCTCCTGCCCGTCATGGGCACCCAGTGGAGCATAGGGAGCCTGGCGCTGGCGAACGTCGTGCTGGGGGTTGTGCTCGTGGGCTGGGCGTTACGGAGTAAAGCCCGGCTGGCCTGGGCCGCTCCCTCAGCAGCCCTCCTGCTGGTGGCGCCCCTATCGGCGCCGGAGCTGCTGCCAGAGGTGTACCGGAATCTTTTCAAGGATTACCAGCTCCTCTGGCATGAGGAGGGGCTGGAAAACACCGTCAGCGTTCTCAAGAACCCCCAGGGCTACGCAATGCTGTTCCTCAATAGCCGGGAGCAAGCCTCCGACTCTCCCGGCATGGTGGCCTTTCACGAGTTCCTGGGGCACCTCCCGATGCTGCTGCATCCGGACCCCCAGGATGTGCTGATCATCGGCCTGGGAGGAGGGGCAACGCCGGGCGCCATCAGCCGCTACCGCAGCGCCCACCTGGACGTGGTGGAGCTGTCGCCCAGCGTGGTGAGGGCCGCCGAGGTCCTCTCCTACATGAACAACCAGGTGCTGGCAAGGGAGAACGTCCACGTGAAGGTGGACGATGGCCGCAACTACCTGCTGCTGAGCAAGAAGAAATACGACGTCATTACGGCCGACCTGATCCAGCCCTTCCATGCAGGGAGTGGCAATCTTTACTCCCGGGAGTACTTCCGGCTGGTCAGGGAGGCCCTGAAAGAGGGCGGCATCATGGTCCAGTGGATGAACCCAGGCCTCACGACCCTCTACCCCCTCATCGCCCGCACCTTCTTCAGCGAGTTTCCCTACGTGACGGTATGGGCGTACGGCACCATCTTCATCGGCTCCATGCAACCCCTGAACCTGGACCCTGCGGCGCTCCAGCAGCGCTTCCAGCAGGAGGAAGTGCAGGAGGCAGCCCGAAGCCTCGATCTCTCGCAACCCGCCGACCTGCTGCAGCGCTCCTTCTACGACGACGGGTCGAAGATGCGCAGGGCTATTGGCGACGGTCTCGTCCTGACCGACGATCTGCCTCTGACCGAGTACTTTCGCGCGGTGCCGGGGACGCCCTTGAGTCGGCTGGAGGAGCCTCTAGCCGCC
Organism: Chloroflexota bacterium; assembly: GCA_016190485.1. Taxonomy (GTDB): domain Bacteria; phylum Chloroflexota; class Dehalococcoidia; order SHYD01; family SHYD01; genus JACPQN01. The sequence goes on along the minus strand of JACPQN010000012.1, from coordinate 4,590 downwards.
CCTTGACCGCCCCATCTCCTCCGGGCCGCAGCGGGGGCCCGTCAGCCCGGCATAGATGGCCTGAGCATCACCATGAAACACCCGAGTAAAGATATCGGGCGCCCAGTCGGCGGCCAGCGGCCGCGCCGGCAGGGGCAGCGAGGCTAAACTAAACTACACATTATGGCCTTGCTCGGTCGCCGGCTGGTCCCGCAGCGCTCGCGACGGGCCATCCCCTAGGCCTTCTCTATCCGCACCGCGGTCACCTTGTACTCCGGGGTCTTGACCATACGGTCTCTATGAGGGCTAGTGATCCGGTTCAGAAAGGCCTCCGCCGTGTGGAAGGTGGCGAAGAGCTGGCCCGGCTGCACCGCAGGGACGATCCTGACCGGCAACACCGTCTCCCCGTGCCGGCTGCGGACCCGCACCCGCTGGCCGTCCTGTAGCAGCAGGCGCTGGCCGTCCTGCGGCGAGATGTCCAGGGTGTCGGCGGGCCGCAGCACCGAGTTCTGCGAGCGCATGGTCATAGTGCCGGCATTGAACTGGTAGAGCGTGCGCCCCGTGGTCAGCAGGAAGGGGAACTCCTCTGAGACGGTCTCCCGGGTGGGCCGGAAGGCGATGCGCCGCAGCCTGGCCCGCGGGCCCAGGGGGAAGCTCCCCACGTGCAGGACCTGGGTCCCCGGATGGTCGGCCGTGGGGCAGGGCCACTGGATGCCCCGCCGGTCCAGGCGCTGGTAAGTGACGCCCGCTCCCCCGGGCCATACCTGGCGTATCTCCTCCCAGATGGCCTGGGGCGACGAGAAGGCGAAGCCCTCGCCGTGCCCCATGGCCTGAGCCAGGTCGCACGCGATGCGCCAGTCGGGGCGGGAGTCTCCCGCCGGCTCCAGGGCCCGGCGCACCCGCTGGATGCGGCGCTCCGCGTTCATGAAAGTGCCCTCCTTCTCGAAGGGCGAGGCGGCCGGCAGGAAGACCGTCGCAAACTCCCGGGCGGTCTCGTTGAGGAAGAGGTCCTGGACGACCAGCAGCTCCAAAGACCCTAGCGCCCTTCTGGTGGCTTCGGCGTTCGCGTTGGTGAGGAAGAGGTCGTAACCCACGGCCCAGAGGGCCCGCAAGGCGCCCGCCTCGGCGGCGTCCATCATCTCCAGCATGTTCAGGCCCGCGGCGGTGGGTATCGGCGCCCGCCACACCTCCTGAAAGCGCTCCCGGCCCTCGTCCAGCGAGGTCATGCCCGTGAGGTTGCCCGGGTCGCAGCCCATGTGCGCCGCTCCCTGGACGTTGTTCTGGCCCCGCAGGGGGTTCATACCGGCGCCCGGCGCCCCCAGGTTGCCCGTGAGCAAGGCCAGGTTAGTCAGCGCCATCACCCCTTCGGTGCCCTGCACATGCTCCGTCACACCCAGGCCATGGAAACACATGGCGGGCTGCTCCGTGGCGTAGAGGCGGGCGGCGGCCCGGATCGCCTCCGCCGGGACTCCACACATCGCCGCGGCCCGCTCCGGCGTCCACTGCTGAATGAACTCGACGAACCGTCGCCAGTCATCCACGCGCTGCTCCACGAACGCCCCATTGTAGTGACCCTCGGCCACGATGACGTGGGCCATGGCGTTCAGCAGCGGGATGTTGGTGCCGGGACGGAGCTGGAGGTGGAGGTCGGCGTAGGTGGCCAGCTCGATCTTGCGGGGGTCAATGACGATGAGACGGGCGCCCCGCAGCGCCGCCTGCTTGATCCGTGCGCCCACCACAGGGTGATTCTCCGTAGGGTTCGCGCCGCAGACCAGGATGGCTCGTGCCTGCTCGATGTCGTCGAAGGAGTTGGTGGCTGCGCCCGTGCCCAGCATCAGACGGAGCGCCGCGGCGCTGGGGGTGTGGCACACCCGGGCGCAGCAGTCCACGTTGTTGGTGCCCAGCACCAAGCGGGCGAACTTCTGGATGAGATAGTTCTCCTCGTTGGTGGCCCGGGACGAGCCCAGCACACCAACGCTGGCTGGCCCGTGGGCCGCCAGGATGCCCTGCAGGCGTTCTGCGACGAAAGTCAGGGCCTCATCCCACGATGCGCCGCGCCACTCTCCCTGCTCCCGGATCATGGGCCGGGTGATGCGGTCGGGGGCCTGGTTGAACGCGAAAGTATAGCGCCCCTTGACGCAGAGGTGCCCCTTGTTCACCGGCGCATCCGGCGCGGGCCGCACGTCCACGATGGCGTCGGCGGCCGTGCCCACCTCCATCTCGCAGCCCACGCCGCAGTAGGGGCACGTTGTGCGGGTCCACGCGGTGGGCTGGCTGGTCCCCACCAGCGAGTGGTCCGCCAGCGCGCCGGTGGGGCAGGTGTCAACGCAGGCCCCGCAGCTCACGCAAGAGCTCTCCAGCAGCCCGCCGCCGGAGTCCGGCAGGATGCGGGTGGCATCGCCGCGGTTCCATACCTGCCACACGAACTGCCCCTGCATCTCCTGGCAGATGCGGACACAGCGGTAGCAGTAGATGCACTGAGACATATCCACATGGATATAGGGATGGGCATCGTCCCGCAGCTTCTCGTCCCGCCCGCCGCGGGCATCGTCCTCCACGCCGTACGCCCGCAGAAGGCGGTGGAAGGGCTTATCAGGCGCTCCCGCGAGGGCATCCGGGGGATAGCCCTGGGCCAGGAGCCGCAGCAGCGTGCGCCGCTCCTGCTCCAGTGCCGGCGTATGGGTCTGCACCGCCATGCCATCGACAAGGGGGGTGTTGCAGGCCGTCACTGGCCGCGGCCGCCTGTCCACCTGGACGACGCACAGGCGGCATGCCCCGTAGGGGGCCAGCCTTGGGTCGTGGCACAGGGTGGGGACCTCGACCCCTGCCTGCTCCAGGGCCTCCAGCAGAGAGACACCTTCGGGGTACTGGCGCTCGGCCCCGTTGATGGTCACGCGAAGCATGCGTCCAGCTCCAGGCGGTAATGCCGAAGGATGCTCCGGGCGAAGTCTGCGGCGCCGGTGCCCAGGCCGCAGAGGCTGGTGTCGGCCAGCGCGGCCACCACCTCCTCCCACTGCTGCCTATCGGCCCCTGTAGCGCGCCAGCCGTCCTGGACGCCGCTGAAGAGCCGCTGCGCCCAGCGCGTGCCCAGGCGACAGGGGGTGCACTTACCGCAGGACTCGTACGCGGCAAAGTCGAAGACGTGGGCCACCAGCTCCGGGATGGAGGTGTGTTCGTCGAAAGCCACCACGCCACCGTGGCCCACGGCAGCTCCGATGGCCTGGAGCTCTTCGAAGCCGAAGGGCGTGTCCAGCAGCTCCGGTGGGATCACCCCCGCCAGCGGCCCGCCGATGATCACTCCTTTGAGCTGGCCCGTTAGCAGCCCACCCCCCAGCTCCTCCACGATGGAGCGGACGCTGACACCGAACTCCACCTCGTAGAGCCCCGGGCGGAGGAAGAGGGAGTTGAGGGAGACCACCTTAGTACCCCAGCTCTGGGAGAAGCCCAGGGACCGGTACGCCTGGCCTCCGTGCGCGATGATCCACGGCACGGCCGCCAGGGTCTCCACGTTGTTGACCGCGGTGGGCCGGCCGAAGAGGCCCTGCTCCGTGGGATAGGGCGGCCTGGGCATGACCTCGGGCCGCTGGCCCGCTATGGAGTTGAGGAGGGCCGTCTCCTCCCCGCAGACGTAGCTGCCCTGGCCGTTGACTATCTGGATGTCGAAGGGTCCACCGGGCGCCGGCGCGTCGTTGCCCAGATAGCCAGCCGCCCGCGCCTCGGTCAACGCCTGCTCCATGGCTGCCAGGGCATGTGGGTATTCGCTACGGAGATAGATGTAGCCGGTGTGCGCGCCCACGGCGCGGGCGGCGATGGCCATCGCCTCCAGCAGCCGGTGGGGGTCCTGCTCCATCAGCAACCGGTCGATGTACGCGCCGGGGTCGCCCTCATCGGCATTGGCCACCAGGTACTTTTCCTGCACGGGTTGCTGGAAGACGGAGCGCCATTTTCTGCCGGTGGGGAAGCCCGCGCCGCCGCGGCCGCGCAGCCCGGAGGCTTCAATCTCCACGATGATTTCCTGGGGCGCGAGGTCGCGCGCGCGCCGCAGCGCCTGGTAGCCGCCCTGCTGGAGGTAGCGCTCCAGGCTGGGAGCGCCGCCCCGCGCCAGGTTGGCCAGCACCACGGCCTCTCGGGACCGCACCTCGATCCGTGGCATCGCCTCGGCATCGCTGGAAGCCGGCCCCAGGTAGCACTTGCCCAGGCAGTAGACCCGCGGCTCGCTGGCCTCAGCTTGCCGCCAGCGCTCCGGCGCCAGGTGCCGCGCGACGAAACAGGCGGTCCCGCGGCAGAAGAGCACCCCCGGGAGCTCCCATGGCAGGTGGTAGAAGGATCGCAGATGCGGCTGAAGATGCTGAATGGCCAACGCGTTCCCCTTGAGCCTGTGAACTAATTGTTTCTTTCCCCACGGGCTGAAACTCGTGGCATTTGGTGGGGCATGCCGCAGGCTTATCGTCATTGATTCAATAGACCGCCATCCGCAGTGCGGCCGGGCTCACCCTCTCCCTAGCCCTCTCCCCCTTCGACTTCGCTCAGGACAGGCATCAAGGGAGAGGGGACATTTCCTCCCTCCCCTGGTGGGAGGGAGATAGACCTGTCCTGAGCCTGCCGAAGGAG
>JACPQN010000135.1 GCA_016190485.1 Chloroflexota bacterium | reverse complement strand
GTAGGGCCCAGGCGGTACCCGGAGGCATCCAGTTGGTCAGCAGGTACACCCCTGGAAGGTCCCCCACCTTGTTGAAGTCGGCCCACGCATTCCGGTCGATGCCCAGGTGAACGGCCTTTCGCACCCGCCGGTCATCCAAGGGCTTCCGGCTCATGTTCAGGGTGGCCCCTTTGCCCCAGGAGTGCAGGACCGACTGCACCTCGATCTTGTCCTTGAACCGCCCGGCCTCCACCACCTGCGCCGGCAGCAGGGAGGCGCTGCCCTCGCCGAAGTAGTGGATCTGGCCGGTGACCAGGGCCGTGAACCGGGGGGTGAAGTCCTTCATCACGTACTGGTCCATGCCGTCCAGCAGCGGCAGCCCCTCCCGCCAGTAGGTGGGATTGCGCCGCAGCTTGGTGATCACGTCCATCTGGTACTCCTCCGGTACAAAGGGCCCCGTCCCCGTGGACCAGAGATAGTTCTCGGACGTGGTCTCGTCCAGGCACATGACACACTTCTCGACTATATAGTCGATGAAATCCTTGTCCATGTTGTTGGGCATCCCCCCGGCCCCGGCGAATGCAGGGAGTGTCTTGGCAAGACCCTCCGTAAACGCCACCACCATGGTGTACCCCCGGGGCCCATCGGAGCAGGTGGCGCTCTTGAAGTGGGCCAGCGCTGCCCTTATGTTGATGTGCTGTAGCGGCTTGGGCGGGTTGACCGCGAACTCCAGGCTGGCCTTGGCGTCCTCGCACGCGAACTCGGTGCCGGAGACCTTGCCCTTGATCTCCGCCGGCAGGTGGGGATTGTCCCAGAACTTCACCCCCTTGCGCAGCTTGAAGGTCAGGCTCAGGCCGTCCTTGGACATCTCCCAGCTCTCGGCCAGGTCCCCCTCTATGGCCCCAACACCCCCCGCGGGACCGACCCACGGGTCAAACCGCAGCAGCGAGTTGTAGAAGGGCAGGAACTGGGGACCCTCGAAGGTATGGCCGTAGTTGGGATCGTGGCCGATGAATTGATGGGACCCGCCGTACTTGAGGATGCCCCCCTTCCTGGGCTGCCCCCACTCCGTCTTGTAGCTGGCGCTCTGCACCCACTTCGCCATCCACGGCGAGTCCACCGCCGTGCCGCTTGAAGCAGTCGCGCCGGGCCCACCACTCGGGCCAGCACATGCCACCGCGCCGCCGAGCAGCGCCACTACAACCAGGCTCAGAACACCTCCGGCCCATCTGTGTCGCATGTCCCCCGTCTCCTTCCTTGCGGCAGACCCCGTCCCCCGGGGCGCCCGATAAACGCTAGATTAGGACAGGATAGAGCATATCTATGTAGTTGGCAAGATAGATAAAAACGTCACAACCCATCTGCGCAACGGCCTAGCTACGCCACCCGCAGCTTCGGGTCAAGCGCGTCCCGCACGGAGTCTCCCAGGAGGTTGAAGGCGATGACGGTGCTGCTGATGGCCAGGCCGGGCGCGATGGCCAGCCACGGCGCCCGCTCGATGAACTGGGTGCCCGCGCCCCGGAGCATCAGCCCCCAAGCTGGCACCGGCTCGGCGACGCCCAGCCCCAGAAAGCTGAGGGATGCTTCCAGAAGGATGGCCTGCCCCAAGTAGGCCGTGAGCATGATGAGGCTGGGGGCCATGACGTTGGGCAGCATGTGGCGCAGGATGATGCGGCGGTGGCTCGCCCCCAGCGCCCTGGCTGCCTCCACGTAGGGCATCTCTCGCACCGCCAGCGCGCTGGAGCGCACCACCCGGGCCACCCGGGGCACGATGGGCACCGTGATGGCCACGATGACGTTGAGCACCCCCGTGCCCAGCACCGCCACCACCGCGATGGCCAGAATGATGAGGGGAAAAGAGAGGAAGATATCCATCACTCGCTGCGCCAGCAGGTCCGTCTTGCCCCCGAAATGCGCGCTGGCCACGCCGATGACGGTGCCCAGGCTGGAGCCCACAAAGGAGGTGCTGAACCCCACCAGCAGGGCCGTGCGAGAGCCGTAGATGATCCGGCTCAGCACGTCCCGGCCAAAGGCGTCGGTGCCCAGCGGGAACTCCGGGCTGGGAGGCCGCAGCATCAGCAGGAAGCTCGTCTCCAGGGGGTCGTGGGGCGCCACCAGGGGCGCCAGCAGCGCCACCAGCGCCATCAGCAGGATCACCGCGCCGCTGGCCGCGCCCAACTGCTGCCGGCGGACAAAGCTCCTCAGCCATCCCGTGCGGGGGGAGGTAGCGCCCGCAGCGCGGTGTGCCCAGGCTCCCGCCGGCCTCAGCAATCTCCCACGTCTCCAGTACGCCCCGCTAGCGGAAGCGGATCCTGGGGTCCAGCCAGGCATAGGCCATGTCCACCAGGAAGTTGACCAGCACGAAGACCGACGCCATCAGCAGCACCAACGCTTGAACCATGGTGTAGTCCCGGCGCACCACCGCCTCCACCGTGAGCTTACCGATGCCGTTGAGGTTGAACACCTGCTCCGTAACCACCAGGCCCCCCAGGAGAAAGGCGAACTCCAGCCCGAAGACGGTGATGACGGGTAGCAGCGCGTTGCGCAGCGCGTGGCGCACCATCACCACCGACTCCTTCAGCCCTTTGCTGCGGGCCGTTCGGATGTAGTCCTCCCGCAGCACCTCCAGCATGGCCGAGCGGGTCATGCGAGTGGCCACTGCGGAGTAGCGGTAGCCCACCACCAGGGCCGGCCAGATGAGCTGAGACAGGTTCTCCCCCAGGTCCACCCGCAGCGGGGTGAAGGTCACTGGTGGACTCCAGTGGAAGACGCTCAACAGGAGCAGGATCAGCACGATGCCCACCCAAAAGGAGGGAAGGGCCAAGCCCAGGATGCTGAAAACCCGGATGAGGTAGTCGACGCTGGTACCCGCCTTGATGGCCGAGAGCACGCCCAGCGGCACCGCTACCAGCGCGGCGATGATCACCGCCATCACCGCCAGTTGCAGGCTCAACTCGAAGCGCAGCGCCACCTCGGAGACGATGGGGCGTCCGGTCCACATGGAGGTGCCGAAGTCGAGTTGGGCCGCGCCCCAGATCCAGTCCGCAAACTGCCGCCACAGGGGCTGGTCCAGCCCCAGGCGGGCACGCTCCTGCACAATGGTCTCCTGAGTCACGAACGCGCCCTCGCCCGCGTAGCGCAGGAGGACGATGTCGCCCGGGACCACCCGCATCAGCACGAAGATGATGGTGGCCACGCCCAGCAGCGTGGGGATGGTCAGCAGGATGCGCTGGACGATGTAGCGCCGCATGGCGGGCCGGGGCAGCTCTTGGCGACGGCTATTTCTCCGCCAGCCACACGTCCGTCAGGTCCTGGTTCAGGTAATGGCTGGGGGTGATGCGCCAGCCCCGCACCTGGGAGGAGTGGGGGATGATCCGCTGCCACCACAGGGTAGGGAACTGGTAGGCCATCTCGTCCAGCGCCCGCCGCTCGAACTGCCACACCAACTGCTTGCGGCGCTCCGGGTTGGTCTCAAGGCTTTGTTTGGTGTACAGGTCGTCCAGCACCGGGTCGCTGTAGCGGCCGTAGTTGATGGGGCTCTTCTCCTTGGGGAGGAACTTGATGAGCTGAAGGTCCGGTTCGTCCATGAAGTCGCAGTTGAAGTCCAGCGCGGCTTCGTAGTTGCCACCCCGCAGGTCCTGAAGGTAGGGAGAGGACTCCCGCACCGCCTGGCTCACCTTCAGGCCCACTTTACCCCACTGGTCGATGAGAAACACCGCCACCGGCTCGTAGGGCATGGGTATGTCCCGGTTGGTGAGCGCGAAGGAGAAGCCCTCAGGGACCCCCGCCTCCTGGATGAGACGCCGGGCCTCGGCCTTGGCGGCCGCGGCGTCCTTCCCGAAGCCGGCCAGCTTGGTCAGCTCTTGCTCCGGCATGGCGAAGGGCGACCCAGGCCGCATAACGGCCCCCACCTCCTTGACAAAGGCGATCTGAGACAGGGCCTTGGAGCCCTCCCAGCGGTCCAGCGCCAGGGTCAGGGCCCGGCGGAACTTGGGGTCGTTAAAGGGCTTCTTCTCGGTGTTCATGGAGACCACCAGCACGCACACCCACGGGCTTTCCTGCACCGTGATATCCTTGCCCAGCGCTTTCACCAGGTCTTCCCGCTGCGGCGGCGTGAAACCCCGGAACTCGATCTGCGCCCGCCCGCCACGGACCGCGGCCACCTGGGCCGAGGCCTCGCGGATAAACACCGCCCTGAAGCCATCCAGGTAGGGGCGGCCCTTCTGAAAGTAGTCGGGATTCTTGGTGCCAGTCCAGTGGGATCCCGGCACGTACTCGCCGAACCTGAAGGGGCCGGTGCCCAGGATATTCTTCTCCGGGAAGCGGGCCTCCTGGGCCAGGGCCTGGGCCTTGTAGATGAAGTTCCAGGGAGAAGCCAGGTTGGAGAGCAGCGCCGCCGAGGGCTGCTTCAGTTTGAAGACCACGGTCTTGGGATCCGGCGCCTCCACCTTCTCCAGCACCGCGGCGTAGGAGGCCTGCCGGGAGCTGACCACGCCCTGCGGCGGGGCTACGATCCGGTCATAGGTCGCCTTGACGTCCGCTGCGGTCAGGGCCGCCCCATCGTGGAACTTGATGCCGTCCCGAAGCTTGAAGGTATAGGTAAGCCCATCCTGCGACACAGACCAGGTTTCTGCCAGGTCACCCATGATGGCCGGGTACTTGTTCTGGTCGAACTTGAGCAGCAGGCTGTAGTGGGGCGCCGTGGGATGGAGCATAGCGAAGGTGGTCTCCCGGTGCCCGTCGAAGGAGGGCGGTTCCGCGCCCACGATGAAGGTAAGCTGCCCGCCCGCCCGGGGCTGCTCTGCGGCCGCCGTGGGTGGGGCTGCTGGCGCGGGCGCCGGCGCGGGCTGCGCGCACGCCCCCAGAGCCGTCAGGCCAAACGCCAGCAGAGCGGCGGTGGCTCCAGACCATATTCTTGTGGATTTACCGTTGCTGCCCAGAGACATGGAGGGGCCATCCTTTCATCGCGTCATCAAAGCGGCCTGCGCCTCACACGCCCACGCGTGACAGTAGCCGAACCGGCCGGAGCCCTACCAGGCAGCCGCATCATAGTGCCCAGCCTGGGGGCTGTCAATCACGCGGGTGTTTATCAACCCGCCACCTCAGGCTCAAGCCTGAGGCATGCTGAGTGTCTATGCTGCAGGCTGAAGCCTGCAGTGCGGAGTTATTAAGCACTCTCTCAATCACGCGCCTTGTCCCCCGCTGGCGGCACGGCTATACTGGGCGCACCTTCCAGGGCCTGTCCTGAGCAACGTCGAAGGGCTTGCCAAAGGGCCTGTCCTGAGCAACGTCGAAGGGCTTGCCAGAGGGCCTGTCCTGAGCTTGTCCTGAGCAACGTCAAAGGGCTTGCCAAAGGGGCGCTCGCCGTGTCCGATCCCGCTGCGCCACATGCGCTCCCGGGCCTTGCCCGCCACAGCTACCTCTTTGCGCCCGCGCCCTACACCGTGCGAGACGCGCTCTACGGCGGCGTCCCGCTCTCCGAGGCCGCCTATCGCACCCTGGACACCCGCCTCTTTCAGCGGCTCAAGCACCTGAAACAGGTGGGGCCGGTCTACCTGGTCTACCCCGGCGCTACCCACACCCGTTTCAGCCACTGCATCGGCGTGTACCACCTGGTGCGCCTGGCGCTTCAGCACCTCACCACCCTGGCGGACTTCGAGCCGGAGGCTGGCCGCGCCACCCTGGCTGCGGCCCTCCTCCACGACCTGGGGCACTTTCCCTACTCCCACGTCATGGACGACATCGCCATCAACGGACGCAGCCTCTCCCACCTGGAGCTCTCCGTCAGCCTCATCGAGACCGATGCAGAAGTCCGGAGCGTGCTCCAGGACTACTGGGAGGTGGACCCCCTCCTGGTGGCGGACATCCTGGCCCGGCGGCCGAACCCCCGGGTGCCGGCCTTCCTCTACACCCTCATCGACGGGCCCATGGACATGGACAAGCTGGACTACCTGAACCGGGACGCCCATCACACCGGCGTGCCCTACGGCCGGGTGGAGGTGCAGCGCCTCATCGAGTTCCTGGCGGTAGACCCTGCCTCCGGCGATCTGGTCATCACCGAGGCGGGCGTGGGCACCGTAGAGTCGGTGATCTTTGCCAAGTACCTGATGTTCCGCTACGTCTACTGGCACCACGCCGCCCGCATCGCCGGGGCCATGTTCAACCGGGCGGTGCTGGACTGCTTCCTGGCCCTGGGAGTGCAGACCCTCACCGTGGCCGACCCCCTGGTGCGCCGCGTCTGCCTCAGCACCGACGCGACTATCGATGCGATCCTGCGGGCCTTGCTGGTGGAAGCGGACACGGCCCCTCCACCCTCTCTGGAGCTGCTAGCCCGGGTGGAGGAGCGCCGCCTCTACAAGCGCGCAGCCAGCGTCCCCTGCGCCGATGCCCCGCAGCGGGCCGAGCAGTACCGGGACGCCCTGGCCCGTCGGGCTAGAGAGGGAGAGATCGCCCAGGCCATGAGCGTGGCCCTGGGGCCGGGCGCGGCGCCGGTGCAGCACCATCAGGTGCTCATCGACCTGCCGCCCACCGACAAGTTCGCCGCGGACGTGCGGGGCATCGCCATCGAAGACGAGCACGCGGGCGCCCGCGTCGTGCCTTGGGAGCAGGCGCCGCGCCCCTCCTACCTCTCGGCTGCCACGGTGGCCGCCATGGAGCAACACATCCGCTTCATCCTCTACCTCTACGATCCAGGCCATCCCCAGGCGGGATCGCTACGGGATGCTTTGCGCGGGCATCCCCAGGTGCTATGATGGCGCAACCACCGGCCAGCCAGACCTGCCAGCCGGACAGATAGGTTGTTACCCGCAAGGGAGGTATAGAGCATGTTCACCCCGCAAGACCGCCGCGACCTCGTGGCGAAGCTGGAGTCCCACCGGGATGCGCTATTCCGACAGGCGGAGAGCTTACCCGTGGAGCGCCTGACCAGTGCCTGGAAGGAGGGCGACCGCACGCCCATGGGGATGCTGCTCCACGTCATCTCTGCCGAGCGGCGCTACCGGGACGATTGGGCCCGCCGGGCCAGGGATGAAGATGCCCCCGACCTCCGGCAGGGAGGAGAAGCCCAGGGCGGGGCCCCTCTCTTCGAAGAGGCCAACCAGATGAGCAGAGAAGAGCTGGTCCAACGCCTCAAGCAGGAGCGGCTGCTGACCCTCCGCTTCATCGCCGAGACCGGCGACACGGAGTTCGACCGCAAGGGACGCAACACCCCCTTCGGCGACCTCACCATCCACCAGCTCCTGAAGTCCCTCTACCGCCACGACCAGATGCACATCGACGAGATGGCGGGCCAGCCCTCCCGCTACGTGGTAACCACTCAGGACGGCCGCCGGCTCTAGCGTCCCGCATCAGAGGTCCGGTGAAGAAATCGTAAGCACAGAGCTGTCGTGCTGAATGAAGGGGGAGGCCCAGCTTCGCTAATGCTCAGAAGGTGTTGACAAACTATGCATGCACTACTGGCCCGCGGGGTGGCCTCCCTTCCAGTCTACCACCGTTGCGGGGAATTCGTTCCTGGGGCCTGAAAAATCCCTGCGTAGTATAGCGCACGAAAAAAGACTGGCCAACAGCTTCGGCTGTTGGCCAGTGAATGATGTGGGTCGCTTACCTGATGCAGACGCGCTCGAAGGCGTAAGAGATTCCCTGAGTGCAGAGGAGATACACGGCTCCAACCCCTACCGGACCTGCAGGTGCACCTACCGAGGCTGCAGCGGCACAGGGAGCGTGAACTCCCCAACCCACTGCGACCGCACCGGCGTTGCAGAAGGCATCCCGATAGTTACCC
>JACPQN010000142.1 GCA_016190485.1 Chloroflexota bacterium | reverse complement strand
CCTCCCGCTGCTTCGCACCAACGCCACAGCGTCCGCCCGAAACTCGGCGGTGTACCTCAGATGTGAACCTGGCATGTAGACTCCCTTTCTGGGGCGCATTACCCCTAATGATCGGGTGTCCACGAAAACGGGTCAACCCCATCCTACTTAGACGAAGCATATACTCGCACCTCAGCGCGAAGTGCCTACCTAAAAGCGATGTCCGTTTAGGAGTAGGAACAAACACGTTATTGGGGTGGGTTTTTACGCCTAGAAATCACCACTGAACGAACATGGGCATGTCCGTTCAACAATGACGTAGGCACAAGATTGCCGTTTAGCTTTCAGCTCAGCGATTAGACAAGTTCACTTTTACCTTCTCTTACCTAAGACCTCCACCGACCTTTGGGGTCCTAAAACAGAATAACCCGTGCATATCTCTCCTTCCCGAGGCGGAAAGCTCGGCCTAGGCGCGGCGGTTTTCCTAACCCTCACCTTTGTGGCAATCGCGGTGGCTCGGCTGGGCCTACCGACGGCCGCCGTCCCAGCAGGCGCGGTCTACGTCAGCTGGTGGTGGACGGCGACACTGTCCACCTGCTGATGGGCGACAGGGCTACACTGTGCGCCATATTTGGCTTTAGTATAACCACTGTGCGTCCTTCTCTGCACAAAGCGGCGCAAGGCAAGCTTACCCTTAGCTCGGACAGACCCTGCCATCGTTGTCCGGCTCACGACGCCATTCCTGAGCAAGCTGCTCAAAGGTTTCGTCCACTGGTATACTCTGACCGTCCATCAGTCCCCACTTCTTATCCCCAGGCTCCGGCCCCTCTGTGGTCCAGACGTAAGGAGCGCCACCTAAAGCAAAATGGGGATGCGCCCGGATCATCCGCCACATTCCTACGTAGTTGGGAGCTCGCCCTCCCAACCAGGTGGGGTTTGCGCCAAATTCAGTCACAAACAGGGGTCGGTTGAACCCATTGCGAGGCCAATCATCCAGCACTCGCTCCAGCTCAAGGGAGTAGATGTTCATGCCGTAGAGGAACCAGGGGCGTTCTCCCCGTCGCTCCAGGAGCCTTTTGATGGCCGCGACAAATAGGTCCTCCGCCTCCCGATAGATGACGGGATGATTAGGGTCCAGGTCATGTACCAGGTCGATGATCTGTAGATAGGCTCCGGCGAAAGCGGCATACATCTCTCGCGGCATCTCGGTCAGGACTTCGTTCCCCACGCCCCACATCCTAAGACCCGGATGGTTTTTGTACCGCAGAACCTTTTCGGTGGCATGTTCCTTCAACGCTTCCACATAAGCTGGGTCGCGGTAGTTGCCCTCTGGAAGAAGGTTTATCGCCATCAGCACGCCAATGCCATACTGCAGCGCAATGTCCATCATGAGCTCATCGAACTTGTCCTGCTCATACCCTTTGTCCGCGTCCCAGCCAGTGATGTGGTTGATGCCAGCTTCACACAGGATCTTGAAGTCTCGATGATAATTTGCGGCGCGCTCCTCCGACGATAAGTCCCTGTAGATAGGGTTGTAGCCCATGCCGAGGAAAGTCTGGGGCTCTCCGTTCACCATGTACAGGTACACCCCTTCCTCCGGACTTGCTATCCACACATAACTGGGAATTTCCGACCAGGGTGGGTACCCTTCCAGGATCCATTGGCCGGATGCCTTGCCGTTTCTCACCCAGAATACTGCCGTCGCCAGGAGCACGGCCACAAGTATCCACACGGCCTGAGCCCTAGACGGGGGCGATCGCAGAGAACGAAGGGATCGCTGTACGCGCATTCCTCTAGTTTAACCTAGTGGCCCTAGCTATTGGTCTTGTGCCTGTTCTTTCAGGTAGAGCGCGGCGAGGGCAAATATGGTCTCGTCCACTGGTTCGCCGCGCTCATCGGTCATGCCGAAGGACAGATCAAGGGGCTCCGGTCCAGCCATGCTCCACACATACGCGCACCCGCCGAGCACTCGGTTCGGAAAGCCCCGTATGATGCGCCAGAGCCGACCGTATCCGTCCGGACGTTGGGCTTGGTGTAACCCCACCGGCCCGAATTCGGAAATAAGCAGCGGCTGCTTGAGCAACCTGGAAGGCCCCTCCCGCAGCGCATCCTGCATGCGCTCCGTAAAAAAGTTCATCCCGTAAACGAACCACGGCCGAGGAACTCCATCCTCGGCGAGGGCCTTTGCCACGGGTTCAAGATAGACGTCTTCTGCGTCCCTGTAGAGGACTGGATGGTCCGGGTCAAGACGATGCACGTAGTCCGCGGCCTCAACCAAAAAGGCGGCAAACGCCTGGGCTCGGGGGTTCGCTGTATCTACAATACCATGGACGACCTCATTCCCTAACCCCCACATTCTCAACGCGGGGCTCGCTTTATACTGCTCAACCCAGCGCCTGATCCTCTGCATAAGCCGCTGCTTCATCTGGGCGTTGCTGTAGTCCCAGTCCGAGTCTAATTCGAACGGAAGAATAACACCTAGGTTGCGTGTAGCCGCCATCTCCAGCAAGACGGCGTCGAATTCCAGCTGATTCCAGCCTACGACAGTGTTGGCGCCATAGGCCCGGATCGCAGTGAAATCCCGGTTGATGTGCTGCTTGCGCTCCTCTGGGTCCTCGTCAAGCGTCATCGCGTTGTAACCAATGCAGCGGATGGAACGCCGCTTGCCGTTCACACTGTACTCGAAGCCATTGGTTCCCGCTACTATGGTGACCACAGTGGGCTTCGAGGCGGCCTGGGGCGCCGTCATCGCGGTCATCAGTCGTCGCTCATACGATGAGCCAGGCTCAAACACGATGCCCGGAGTGAACAACGTCTGGAACAGGAGGGCTCCCACGGCCAGGCAGCCGGGCATCATCAGGCCCACCCTTCTGGCTCCATACACCAAGGAGGGTCGCAGCGGGAGACTGGCCCGCCGTCGCCTGGTCTGAATCACCTGGACTAACCAGACGCCGACCACGCCCACCCCTATCGCGAAGACCGTGACCAGAATGTTCAGGACCAGTGAGAACGCAGGGCCCGCGTCCACAACGCTGTCGTACGCCGCGCTCTCTATCCCCAGACCTTTAGTGGCGAGCATTGAAAGCATCGCCTGCCCGCCACTATCGTCCTGCCACGAGACGTGGAACTGAGCAACCAAGCCATAGACGAGCATGCCCCAGGCGGCAGCCAGAGGGAGCCGCGATGAAAAGAAAGGAGGCAGACCGTCCTGAGATAAGGTGAAGACCAGTATGGCTGCAGTTCCCAGGAGGATCATGCCGCTGTTCGCCAGCACCTCCGCCAGTTGAACGCTAATGGTGGAGGTGCCTGCCGCGAAGACCAACCCTGACCAGAGGTGCTGCGGAAGCAGATCTGGAGGAGCGAGTACCGCGGGGAAAGCATCCGAAAGCGCACCTTCGAAAGGCCCGCGCAGGACGAAGCGGTAAGCCTCCACTCCGCCCACCATTTCAATCGCCAGGCGGGTATGGATGTCGTCCCAGGGGCCGGCCACCAAAAGAGCCTGAAGGGCCTCCCAACGCGCAACCAACCCCAGGAAGCCAGCGGCCAGCCCAACGCCGACCAGATGCACTATGGCAAAAATCGGCCAGAACCCTACGACCAAGGGGATTGGCGAGGCAAGGAGTCTCGCTTTGACGACCCCCGGTGTCAAGGAGCGCTTCCAGCCGTGTCTGAGTCGAAGACCTTTATCAAACGTCTGAAGGCAAGAGGAGGACCTGCTTATGTACCTGAACTGAAACATCCCCAACAAAAGGCGCGTTTTTCTCAGCATCGATGTGATCATCCGTTTATACGCGAAATGTCATCAGTATACCTCTGATTACGGCGTCTCAACAGCTATGTTGAGATGGGGGCACGCTTGGTCGCAGTTAGCTCAAGTAGTGTCGCACGATGGGTCATCCGGGAGCATGGCGCGCCACTTCTCGGAAGCCTGCCTTCAGTACATGTTGAAGGGCCCTGGAAAGGTGGCTGCCGCTCGCATACCTCGCTTTGGGAGTACCGGATACGCTCAACAATACGAGCGCCCTGCTCCGCGGCGTAGCTAATGGCCGCCTGCCAGCAAGGCAGCTACAACGCCTTTGCCGCAGAGGCCCCGGCCGTGAAGAAACATACTATTGACCAGACCTCCTCCTCGTCTATCCGCTTCAGTAGGGGCGAGTGCTCTACCCGCCCGTACTCCTAGCACGGTCCCAGGGGGGAACAGCCAACGGGCCGTCCTCCCCACCAAGGACCTGCTGGAGGCAATGGCGTCACAGTGACGAGGATTCTCAGGGTCACGTCCGGAGGCTTCCGCTACTATTCGAGGAAAACCGATGCCCATTGCAGGAAAAGGGGGGCCTGCCGCCCTCAATGGGATATAGTGTACGCAGAAGAGCTGGGACTCATGATGTCCCGGCTCTTCCGTTTTAGCTAGGCCTTATGAGCTACGGATTTGCGCGGCCTTGGGACTCTCTTCTTACGCTAAGAGAAGGAACATCCTTGTTGAAGGTTCAGAAGTAGCGTACGAAGAACGTCCATCCCCTTGACAAGTACCCAAAGCTAACAATCACCACTGGACGAACATCGGCATGACGACGTGGGTGTAGTCGTCGTTGCCCACGGGGTGGAGGACGCCGGGGCTGGAGGGGCTGGTGGTCTCCAGGGCCACCTGGCCAGTGCTCAGCTCCGAGAGGACATCCACCAGATAGCGGCTGTTGAAGGCGATCTTGCCCGGCTCGCCCTCCAGCGCCGCATCCAGCTCGCCCACATCGTCGCCCACGTCCTCGGCCCGGGCGGACACCACCACCTTGCCGGGGCCGCCTTCGCCCTCGGCCCCCATCTGGAGGCGCAGGATGCCGCTAGCGTCCCGGGCAAAGACCGAGGCGGTGCGCACCACCCGCAGGAACTCCGCCACGTCCACCACGCTGCGGGTGGTGTAGGACTTGGGGATGAGCTGGGAGTAGTTGGGGAAGGTGCCCTGGATGATCTGGGACACCAGGTCGGCGTGCTGCAAGCGGAAGAGGAGCTGGCTCCCGTTGGGGCTGATGGTCATCTCCACCGCGTTCTCCTGGTCCGCCAGCAGACGGTTCAGCTCCAGGTAGGCCCGGGCCGGCACGATGACGCTGGTCTTGCCCTCCACGGGTGTGATCAGGGCCAGCCGGTGTACGGAGAGGCGGAAGCCGTCGGCCGCGGCCAGGGTCATCTGGTCGCCGTCCAGCTCCGTGTAGACGCCGGTGAGCACCGGGCGGGACTCGTCGGTGGCGGCGGCGAAGACCACCCGCCCGATGGCCTTGCGCAGGAGCTCCCGGTCCACCTGGATGGCGGTGCCCTCCTCGATGGTGGGAATGGGCGGGAAGTCATCGGCGTCCTGGCCGGCGATGCGGGCCTCGGTGCGGGCGCACTGCACCTGGACCTGCCGCCCCTGGGTCAGGGTGGTCAGGTCCAGGCGCTCGTTGGGCAGGGAGCCCACGAACTCCGTGAGGAGCCGGGCCGGCACGGCCAGCGCGCCCTCCTCCTCCACCTTGGCGCCCACCCAGCAGCTAATGGCGATCTCCAGGTTTGTCGCGGAGAGCTTGAGCCGCGACTCATCCGCCGTCAGCAGGATGCTCTGGGTGATGGGCAGGGTGGTGCGGGTGGCCACCGCCCGCCCGACGGTATCCAGGCCCCGTTTCAGGTTCTCTTGCAAACACGACAGCCGCATAGCCCACCTCCCAATGCTAACCCCCGTAGTATACACTGGGGGCACGGGGCAAACAAGGTTTAGTAGCTACAATATAGCGGCTTTTCAGGCGTGAACAACGCAAAATAGGGGGGTTACTTGGGATTTATTTCACAAGTCTTCCCAGGCGATCCGGCCGTCCACCACGGTGAGGACGGAGCGCAGCCGCGGCAGCTCCTCCGGCGCGATCGCGAAGGGGTCCTGAGAGAGGAGCGCCAGGTCGGCCAGGTAGCCGGGGACGATGCGGCCCAGCTCATGCTCCTGCAACGAGGCCGCAGCCGCGCCCAGGGTGACCATGCCCAGCGCCCGTTCCAGGGAGACCCGCTGCTCGGGTGAGACGAGCTCGCCGGTCTCGCTGCGGCGGGTCACCGCGGCATACAGCCCCGCGACGGGGTTGGCCGGCGCCACAGGGCAGTCGGAGCCGCCCGCCAGGGCCACACCCGCAGCCTCCAGGGTGCCCAGCGGGTAGAGCCAGGGGAGCTGCTCCGGGGGCACCTGGGCCAGGTAGCGGGCGCCGCCGTAGTAGAGGAAGCCCGGCTGGGTGCTCACGTGGATGCCCGCCCGGGCCAGACGGCTCGCCAGCTCCGGCGTGCAGAGGCCGCAGTGCTCGATGCGGTGGCGGGCGTCGGGACGAGGGTGCGCCGCCTGGGCCTGCTCGACGGCGCTCACGGCGGCCGCCAGAGTCTCCAGGGTGAGGCAATGCAGCGCCACCTGGAAGCCGGCCCGGTGGGCCAGCAGCGCCTGTTCCTTGAGGACCTCCGGATGGGGATAGACGCTGCCGGTGGACTCGTCCAGGATGATCTTGACCGCGCCCAGGCGCAGCCGGCCCTGGGTGTAGCCGGGGCCCCAGCCCGCCTCCAGCGCCTCCGCCAGGCCGTGGTCGCCCAGCATCAAGGTAACCCGCTGGTGGAGATGATCCTCCTGCTGCATGCGACGCATCCGCCGCCAGTCGGCCAGGGTGTTGGAGGCGGTGGCGTCCTGGAGCGCGGTGATGCCCCAGCGCAGGTACTCCCCGCTGGCGCGAGCCACGCCCTGGGCCAGCTCCGTCGGTGGCAGCGGCGGTACGGCCCGCTGGCCCAGCTCCTGGGCCGTCTCGAAGAGGAGGCCGTCGGGCTCGCCGCTGGGCACCGCCCGCCCCATGAGGCCGCCGGGCGGCTCGGGCGTCTCGATGGTGATGCCCGCCAGACTCAGAGCCAGGCTGTTGAGGACGCAGGCGTGGTAAGTGCGGTGCTGGAGGCGCACCGGATGGTCCGGCGCCGCGGCGTCCAGCTCCCAGCGGGTGGGGTACCGCCCCTCGGACAGGGCGGTCTCGTCGTAGCCCACGGCCCGCACCCAGGCGCCGGGCGGCAGCTCCCGGCAGCGGCGGCGCAGGGCCTCCTGGATGTCCCGGATGCTCCCCACGGCCGCGGGCGAGCAGTCCACCGCGCCGTAGCGGGCCGCGTGGCCGAAGAGGTGGAGGTGGGCGTCGTGGAGGCCGGGGAGTAGCGCCCGCCCACCGCAGTCGATGACCCGCGTCCCAGGCCCGGCCAGGGGGCGCAGCGCGTCGTCCATGCCCACGGCGGCGATGCGGTTGCCCGCGATGGCCACCGCGGTGGCTGCGAGCTTACCGAAGGGGGCAGCGCGGCCCGGCTCAGGGGAGTAGACCCGGGCGTTGAGGAGGAGGAGGGAGGGACGAGGCGTCATTGGCATTTTGTCATTGCGAGGTCGCCTTCGGCGACCGTGGCAATCTCATTCATCGGGTTGACCATCAGATTGCTTGGCGCAGTTTATCCTAAGCGCGCCGAAGGGCTCGCAATCGTCCATGCCGCTTGGCAGCGACACCACAGAGGATGAAAGGGCCGCTCGTCCTGAGCCTGTCGAAGGATGGCGGTCGCCGCTCGTGGTTCGACAAGCTCACCATGAGCGGCTAGAGTCCGCATTCTCAGGACAATGACATTCTTGTAGCAATGACGGGGCGTCACTCTTCTCGCAACGGCCCCTCGCCCTGAAACCGGGCGATGACGGGGCCGCAGGTCGTTGCGCTGACGCGCTGGAAGCGAATGCGGAGCCAGCGGCCCGTCTCCATGAACTCAAGGAGGTAGGTCTCCGTCTCCGAGAGCACCGGCGCCGGGTCTCGCCACACTAGCCGGGTTAGGGTACCAGCGTTGCGCTCTGGCTCCTGGGCATTGAGGTAGCACATACCCCCGCCCAGGACTTCCCCCTGCGGTTCGCTGATGATGCGGGCGGGGCCTTTAATGACGGGCATTGCTCGTAGACTATTCTAAGGCGATACGCTTGCCGCCCTGTACCTCTAGTACCAAGCCGCTGTCATCAGGCGGAATGTCAAAAACTATGAGCGTTTCAACGCTCAGTGAGAGTTGCACTTGTGCGTCATAATGGGGCAATCCCTTTTTTGCCGCAACACCGTATGACACGTTGAAAATCGAAATTGTGGGATGGGAGCTCACTACAGCAAACTTTCGTCCTTGGCTATCAAATAAATTGAAATCCCACGAGTTCAGTTGAGACGTTTGGTTTGAGACGTTTTCCAGCTTCATTCGCACTTCAACGTATTGCCCTTGGGCTTTGGCCACCGACAGCAGTCCAGCGTCGTAGCTATCGGCTCGCTCCGTGGACAACACAGTGAACACCCAGTTTTTGGTTCTAACGGGTTCGTTAAGTTTCGCAACCTCCTTGGTTTCTTTCTGGGCAGTCCCCCCCCCTGCAATTACCGCCAAGCACCCAAACACCACTACAAGGACGACCAAGCCACCACATCCAAATTTAATAATCTTGCCCATGGTACTTTCCCTTTCATTCAGCTATCTCTGGAAACAGCCGCTTAGCTGCTCCTTCATCGCCTTCTACAGGTGCACCAGCAGCACTGAGACGTCTGCTGAGGTCACGCCCATCAGGCGGCCCGCCTGGCCCAGGGTGGCCGGGCGTCAATGCTCTCTATCAGTCAGTGTAGAACCACTCCCGTAGTTGTTCTTCAGCGATGAACCTACTGACCCTGGCGGAAGATGGTCTGCAGCGTGCCTATGTCCAACTAACGATGTCCTGTTATCATCGGCCTTTCCGTAATGTCATTGCGAGGCCCGACGTAGGAGGGCCGTGGCAATCTGGGGGAGAGCACGTACCGAGAACCAGCGTGATAGAACCCCACATCGCAGATTGCCACGTCGGCTTCGCCTCCTCGCAATGACATCTTGTCCTGAGAGCCGCCTAAGCCTGGGCATGGGCGGGTTCTATCTCCATGCTGACCAGAATGGTAGGCTCCGCGGCGAGTCCTAACTCACCCAGGTCCTCCCCTTCCAGATGGAGCGCAACCGCCTCTTGTAGATTTGCCAGGGTTTCATCAAGGGTCTTGCCCTGGGTAACCACTGCTATCTCGACACATTCAGCGATGTAGTGGGTTTCACCATAGCGGATTACAGCTTTAATAGTGCGCTGTAGCTTCACAGGTTCAATCCCCTCTCTGGTGGTCCCTGTTGATCAGTATACCCCTGCACGCCGCCCCTTCTCCAAATGCACCAGCAGCACCGCGATGTCCGCCGGGGTGACGCCCAGCAGGCGGCTGGCCTGGCCCAGGGTGGCTGGGCGGAAGCGCTCCAGCTTCTCCCGGGCCTCCCGGCTCAGGCTCCTGATCTCGCCGTAGTCCAACTCCTGCGGGATGCGGCGGTCTTCCAGCTTGCGCACCCGCTCCACCTGGGCCTGCTGCTTGCGGATGTAGCCCGCATATTTGAGCTCTATCTCGGCCTGCTCCGCCACGTCTTCCGGCAGGTCTGTCAGGCCCATGTCCAGCGCCTGAAGCTGGCGGTAGGACACATCGGGGCGTTTCAGCAGCTCTGCGGCGCTGGCGCTGCGGGAGACCTCCGCCAATCCGATCTCTTCCAGCCGCGCCTGAGCCTCTCCGTTCAGGCTCAGGTAGGTCTTGCCTAAACGCTCCAGCTCATCCGCGATGGCCTCGCGCTTGCGCTCCACCTCCTGGTAGCGCTGCCGAGAGGCCAGGCCCAGCTCGAAGGCCAGGGGCGTCAGGCGCAGGTCGGCGTTGTCCTGGCGCAGCAGCAGCCGGTACTCGGCCCGGGCGGTCAGCAGCCGGTAGGGCTCCGTCAGCTCCCCTGTCGCCAGGTCGTCCAGCATCACGCCGATATAGGCCTGGTCCCGCCGCAGGATGATCGCGGGCTGCCCTCGGGCACTGCGGGCGGCGTTGATGCCCGCAATGATGCCCTGGGCCGCGGCCTCCTCGTAGCCCGTGGTGCCGTTGATCTGCCCTGCAAAGAAGAGGCCGGGCACCTGCCTGGACTCCATGGTCACCTTCGTCTGGTCCGGCTCCACATAGTCGTACTCTACGGCGTAGCCCATGCGGGTGATCTCGCAGCGGGCCAGGGCTGGGATACTGCGGAGCATGGCCCACTGCACGTCCTCCGGCAGGCTGGTGTTGGCCCCCTGGACGTAGACCTCGTTGGTCTCCCAGCCCTCGGGCTCCAGAAAGAGGGGATGGGCCTCCTTGCCCGGGAAGCGGTGGACCTTGTCCTCGATGGAGGGGCAGTAGCGGGGCCCCCGGGCGGTGATGCTGCCGTTGAACATGGGTGCCCGGTGCAGGTTGGCCCGGATCGCGGCGTGGGTCTCGGGGTTGGTGTGCGCCAGGTAGCAGGGGAGCTGGGGACGCCACGGCCCCCTAACACCATCCGCTCGTCCTTCGACAGGCTCAGGATGAGCGGGATCCGCAACCATCGCATGCGGATATACCGGATTTGGGGGCGGGAAGCGCTGCGCCAGCGCGTCGGCCTCCTCCCGGTGACGCAGGTGGTGGAAGCTGAAGTAGAGGGGCGTGGGATGGCCTGGGTGGGGCACGGTCTGGGTGAAGTCGATGGTGCGGGCGTCCACCCGGGGCGGCGTGCCCGTCTTGAGGCGGCCCAGGCGGAGGCCCAGCGCCCGCAGGCAGTCCGAAAGGCCCACCGCGGGGAACTCGCCGGCCCGGCCGCCGGGCGTGGTGGACTCGCCCACCACCAGCCGACCAGAGAGGAAGGTTCCCGTGGTGAGCACCACACAGGAGGCCAGGTAGCGCCCCCCCACCGCGGTGCGCACTTCCAGGGGAACAGGGAATGGGGAACAAGGAACAAGACCTCCCCCTTCCCTGTTCCCTGTTCCCTGCTCCTCCTCACGCAGCGGTTGCACCGCCACTACCTGGCCCTGCTTCACGTCCAGGTTGGGCTGGCGCTCCAGGGTGTGCTTCATGGTGAGGGAGTAGAGGCGCTTATCGGCCTGGGCCCGCAGCGCCTGGACTGCCGGCCCCTTGCCGGTGTTGAGCAGGCGGATCTGGATGAAGGTCTTGTCAATGGCCCGTCCCATCTCGCCGCCCAGGGCGTCGATCTCCCGCACCAGGTGCCCCTTGGCCGGCCCGCCGATGGAGGGGTTGCAGGGCATGGTAGCCACCGCGTCGAGGTTCATGGTGAGGAGGAGGGTCCGGCAGCCCAGGCGGGCCGAGGCCAGGGCTGCCTCGCAGCCCGCGTGGCCCGCGCCGACCACGATGACGTCGTAGTGGGAGAGCATACTTTGACTAAATCCTCAGTTCTGTCTTGATAGCGTTGACCGTCCCATCTACGCGTTGCAGTAAGCGTTGTGCTTCAGCAGCGCTCCAAGCACTCGAAGGGTTGTGGCCAAAGGAATGCTGTTCACGTTCCTTTGGGTACAAAGCACGATTGCGTACAGTCTCGAGGCGAGCAGCAATGACCAGCGCGCCCTGAAAAAAGGTGGAGTGACGGGCGACTACCTGAAACCGTGTCAGTTTTTGCCGGTGGTCATTTGGGATGCTGGTGCCCATTGAGGCCAATGTTGCACAAGCAATAGATTCAAAGGCGTGATAGCTATGGAAAACGGTGCCTTCGGGGAACGCAGGGTGGAGGGCCGCTGCCATTGCCAGATGACGTTCGGCGATTAACCGATACGCTGCAGCTAACTGCACATTCGGAGTTACCGGAGAGGTTCTCCAGCCAAGAGAACTGCTTGGCGCTCCAAATCACGCCAGAAGCGAGATTTTGCCTGTCTTTCCACGTATATGCGCTGGCGCGGCCACACATGGTACCGGGTCAGATGTCCCGAGTCTGCAAACATTGGTCCAAAGACCTTCTCTGCCAGCTCATCCTCTAACGCGAAGGCGTCCTCCCGTGGCGTGACAATGAGCACCTCAACGTAATGCTCGGAACCCCACCGCGCGCGTTTCCGAGGCAGGCCGTTGTCCAACTTCTCAAAAGCGGTGCCAAAGGCAACGGCACTCTCAACAGAGCCGCTATTCACCTTGCCCAGCAGGGCGCTCACCTGCTTCAGCCAGCGGGAAATGTTGAAGAGGGAGGGATCCTGCCTTCTCTCCGCCAGGTGTTCCAACTCTTTCAGGTCCTTCATGTCATTCTACTTGTTCAGATTCCGAGACTATTCTACCCCACCCGCCGCTGCAACGGCTAATACGCCCTCCCGCTCGTGCCGCATTGCCTCGCATCCCGCGTGGCCCGCGCCCACCACGATGACATCGTACGATGACATCGTACAGGGAGGGCATGGCGCCCGGCATTGAGTCAACTCCTGAGGGGCAGCAGCTACCAGTCCGCGGCGGGGCGTTGCGGCGCCACTGGTTGCCACATGATACCATCAACCGATCACGCATTTGAGTCTACCGGAGATGTCCCGTAGAATGGATGCAAGCTGGCCGCAGGGTCCAGCAAATCTTGTGGTCAGCAGCAGTCCATGGCCCAGCCCGACCGGTCCGCTCTGCGGACCCCGACGATAGAACCCCCTCCCTCCCTGGCAGCTGCCCCAGCCCCTGGGCCAGCGGCTGGCCTTGCCCTGTTCTCCTCCCTGGCCGACCCCACGTACCGCTGGTTCTGGTTGGGGATGCTCTTCTCCTTCTTCGGGATGCAGATGGGCCAGGTGGCCCGCCAGTGGCTGGTGTACGAGCTGACCGGCTCCTCCACCTATCTGGGGGTGGTGGGCGCCGGCTTCGCGGTCCCTGTGCTGCTCTTTTCCGTGGTGGGCGGCGTGGTGGCGGACCGGGTGGTCAAGAAGTACCTGCTGGTGGCCACTCAGGCGGCCACGGGCGTGGTCGCCTTCACCCTGGGCAGCTTTATCCTGTTCCGATGGATCGAGCCCTGGCACATTGTGGCCAGCACTCTGCTCACCGGCTCCGTCATGGCCTTCAACATGCCCGGTCGGATGGCCCTCATCGCCGAGCTGGTGCCCATGAACCGGCTGATGAACGCGGTGGCCATCAACTCCGCGGCCATGAACTTTGCGGCAGTGGTGGCGCCCTCGGTCGCGGGCATTCTGGTGGGACTGGCGGGCATCGCCCAGACCTACTACGTCTACTGTTTCATGTACATCCTCTCGGTGAGCTGCCTGCTCATGCTGCCCCGAGGTAGGGCGGGCGTCCCGCAGCCCGAGGCCAGGCTGGGCGGTGAGGTGAAGGCTGGGTTCCGCTACCTGTTCCAGAACCCACGGGTGGGGCTGGTGATGCTCTTTGCGGCGTTCCCAGTGGTCTTTGTGTTGCCCTACGAGGTGCTGCTGCCGGTCTACGCCCGGGACATCCTGCACATGGGAGCAGAGGGTCTGGGCTTCATGATGGGGTCCCTCGGCATAGGGGCGCTGGTGGGATCGGTGGTTGCGGCCAGCCTGGGGGATGTCCGGCGCAAGGGATGGCTGCTGCTGGGCACCGCGCTCTTCTTCGGGCTGGGGCTGATTGTGTTTGCCAACTCCCGGGAGTTCCTGCTCTCGGCGGCCACCCTGGGGGCAATGGGCGCGGTGCGCATGGTCTTTCTCGCGCTGACCAGCACCATCATTCAGATGGCCACGCCCAACGAGTATCGCGGGCGCATCATGGGCATTTACAACATGACCTGGGGGCTGATGCCCCTGGGCTCCCTGCCCGCGGGCGTCCTGGCCGACCTGGTAGGCGCGCCCACGGTGCTCACCCTGGGTGGCTGTATCATGACGGCCATCGCCCTGGGCTTCTGCTTCTCCCCCACGCTGCGGCGGCTCTCGTAGAGCGGCGTAGCCCTCACCCCTTCGACAAGCTCAGGACGGCGCCCGGCCCTCTCCCAGTGGGAGAGAGGTCTCTTCCTCCCAGCCAGGCGTTACACGCCCCAGCCCCCGCTCAGGTGGATATTGGAGCCGTTGACGTAGCGGGCCTCGTCGGACACCAGGTAGCGGGCGGCCGCAACGGCGTCGTCGGTGCTGCCCACGTAGCCGGCGGGGATCTGCCGCTCCATCCGCTTCAGCTCCTCCGGCGGTGCGCTGCCGGAATCGATGAAGCCGGGGGAGATGGCATTGACGGTGATGCCGTGGGGCGCCAGCAGGCGCGCCAGGGTGCGGGTGAGCACCAGAATCCCCACCTTAGCGATGTAGTGGGCGGTGATGTTGGGCTGGGCGACGGTCTGGTCGGCGTTGACCATGCTGAAGTTGACGATGCGGCCCCAGCCACGCTCCCGCATCCCCGGCGCGACGGCCCGGCAGGTGTAGAAGACCGGGTGGAGGTTGTTGTCGAACATCTCGTGCCAGCCCGCAACGGTCTCCTCCAGGAGGCTCACCCGGTGATACGGGCCGGCGCAGTTGAAGAGGGCGTCGATGCGGCCCCACTGGCCCTCCACCTGGCGCACCAGCGCTTCCACGGCCTCGGGGTCCGAGACGTCACAGGGCGTCGCCAGCCCCTGGACGCCCTGGCTGCGCACCGCCTCTACGGTCTGCCGGGCCTCCGCCTCGCTAGTGCGGTAGCAGAGGGCTACCGACCAGCCGTCCTGGGCCAGGGCGAGGCCGATGGCCCGGCCGATGCCCCGGGCGCCGCCGGTGATGAGGGCGACCCGCTGGCCTCGCTCAGGCATGGTGCTCTCCGGCGCTGGCGCTGAGGGGAGCACGGTCGGCGGCAGGAGGCGTGGGCAACGGGCGCCGCGGCTGGGGCGGCCGCAGCAGCGCGAAGACCACCGCCCCCACGGCGTAGGAGAGAGCCAGGCCCCACACTACCAGCCCGTAGCTCTCCCAGCGGTCGAAGGCGGCGCCCGCCAGCACCGGCGCCAGCGCGGTGCCCCAGGTGTAAACCAGCCCCATGAGGCCGCGCAGGGTGGCGAAGTTGCGCCGACCGTAAAAGTCGCCGACGAGGGCCCAGTTCAGCGGGTTCACGCTCTCCACGACGGCGAAGACCAGCACAAAGACCCAAAGGTGCCACAGCTCCTGGGCCATCTGCAGCAGAAAGAAGGAGATGACCCCCAGGAGCATCCCCAGCGCCAGCACCAGGTTCTTGGGCGCACGGTCTCCGGCCCAGCCCAGGAAGATGCGGCAGGGGACGCTCAGAAAGGACATCACCCCCAGGAGGAGGGCGCCCGTCGGCTCGGAGGTCCCTTTCCAGACCATCAGGGGGATGAAGTGGACGGAGATCACGTTGATGACCGATAGGCGCAGGGTGGTCGCCAGGGCCAGCACCCAGTAAGAGGGCGTGCGCAGCGCTTGCCGCAGCGTGAAGTCTGCGTCGGCAAGCGCTGGTCGTCCGTCCAGCGGCGCGGGGGCCGGATCGCCGTCGGGCGCGAGGCCCATGCTCTCGGGGGAGCGCTTCAGCCCCAGGGCGGCAGGGATCACAAAGGCCCAGATGGCAAGGCCGGCGATGACGCTGGTAGTCCGCCAGCCGAACTCTACTACCAGAAAAGAAAGCAGAGGCGCCAGCACCGCGCCGCCCAGGCTGTGGGCGGAGATGGTCAGGGACATGGCGAGGCCCCGCCTGCGGATGAACCATGAGTTGATCGCGGTAAGGACGGTGTGGGCAAAGCCCCCATTGTAGCCAAGGGAGATGCCCGCAAGGTACACCAGGACAAAGGCTGGGAAGCTGTCGACTTGAGCCAGCAAGAGATACCCTACCCCGGTCATGAGGGCGCCCACCAGGAGCACATAGCGGGGGCCAAAGCGGTCCACCAGCCAGCCCGCCACAGGGCCTTCAAAGGCTCCTTCAGCGCGGGAGAGGGAGAAGACCAGAGAGGTGGAGGCCCGGCTCAGGTTCAGGTCTTTGCTGATGGGGAGAAAGAAGATGGCGAACCCGTACTGGTAGATACCGCCACCAACGGCATTGGCGATGGCTCCAAGGGCGACGATCCTCCACCCGTAGTAGAGACGGCTGGGAGCGCTGAGGAGGCGGCGGATCACGGGCAAGGCTCTTGCGGGCGCCGGGTGTGCATCCCTGCTATTCTACGGCAGCGTGTGCGCCAGGGAAAGGCCAACAACCTTGACTTTCCGTTACCCCGCAGTACAATAGGGCGCGCTAAAGCGCGCATACGGACCCATCGGGGTAGGCTCATCCTGCTCCCAGGCGATACCGGGAGCACCGCTGCCCTGGCGAAAGGGGGACGACTCAACCCATGCCCACCGCCCTGGAGGGGATCACCGTCGTCGATCTCTCCCATCACATCGCCGGGCCCTACTGCACGAAACTGCTGGCTGACTACGGGGCAGAGGTCATCAAGATCGAGCGACCCGAGGGCGGTGACCCTGCTCGCCGCATGGGTCCCTTCTTCCGGGATGACCCCCATCCGGAGAAGTCCGGGCTCTTCCTGCACCTCAACACCAATAAGAAGTCCATCACCCTTAACCTGAAGACGGAGCTGGGCAAGAAGATCGTCAAAGACCTGGTGCGAGAGGCCGACATCCTGGTGGAGAACTTCTCGCCCCGGGTCATACCCGCGCTGGGGCTGGACTACCCGGTGCTGGAGCAGATAAACCCCCGCCTGGTGATGACCTCCATCTCCAACTTCGGCCACACCGGGCCCTACCGGGACTACAAGATGAGCGAGATCGTGGCCTATGCCATGGGGGGCGTGATGCACGCGACCGGGATGCCGGAGCGGGAGCCCATCAAGCTGGCCCTCACGGTGGAGCAGTTCCTGGTGGGCAACGTAGCCGCCGCCGCCACCATGGGCGCCTTCATGGGCGCCCTGATCCACGGTGAGGGACAGCAACTCGACCTCTCCATTATGGAGATCCAGGTGGGCAATCAGGACCGGGCCATCTCTAACCTCTTCACGTACCAGTACAGCGGCGAGCCCATCTTCCGCCGGAACCGGGAGGTGGTCCGGAGCATCCTGCCTGGCGGCGTCTATCCCACCGCTGACGGCTACGTGCAGTTCGCCGGGTTCCAGATATCCTGGTGGGAGCGCATCTGCCGGATGATCGACCGTCCGGACCTGATCGAGAGCGAGTACTTCACCAAGCCGGAGAACTTCTACGGCAACCAGGCCGTCAAGGAAGAGGTAGACGCCATCCTCTACGAGTGGCTGTTTCAGCACACCAAGCAGGAGGTCATGGAGAAGGCCCAGGCCGAGGGGTATCTCACGGGCGCCATCAACAACATGGAGGACGTGTTCAACGACCCGCACCTGGCGGCCCGGGGCTGGTTCACCGAGATCGACCACCCCGTCACAGGCGCCCTCAAGTATCCCGGGCCCAACTTCACTATGAGCGAGACGCCCTGGCGCGCCGGGCGGGCGCCCCTCCTGGGCGAGCACAACCGGGAAGTCTACTGTGACCGCCTGGGCTACACTCCGGAGGACCTGGTGCGCATGCGAGAACAGGGGGTGATCTAGGTGGCGGGCATCCCTCTCCCCCTCCAGGGGGTCCGGATCATCGACATGACCATCGTGTGGGCGGGGCCCTTCGCCACGGTGCTCCTGGGCGACATGGGCGCCGAGCTGATCCGGGTCGACTCGTTGCAGTATCCCGATGTCAACACCCGGGGCCAGCCCATCGTCCTGGCAGCCTCCCTGGTGGGTGGCGGTGGTGGGAGCTACCCCAACAAAGACCCGGGACCGCGCCCCTGGAACCGCAGCTCCCAGTTCAACCAGACCGGCCGCCATAAGAAGAGCTTCACGGTTGACCTGTTACGGCCAAAGGGGCGGGAGATCTTCTTCCGGCTGGTGCAGCAGAGCGATATCCTCATCGAGAACAACGCGTCGGACGTCATCGAAAACCTTAACATCACCTACGACGTGCTGAGCAAGGTGAACCCGCAGCTCATCATGATCTCCCTCCCCGCCTTTGGCCGCACGGGGCCCTACAAGCACTTCAAGGCCTACGGCGCCAACATGGAGGCCGTCATCGGCCACACCTTCCTGCGCACCTACCCGGACAGCGACCCCACCTCCACCACCGGGGTCTACCTGGCCGACGCGGCCGGGGGAGCCAGCGCGGCCTTCGCGGTGCTGGCCGCCCTCTACCGCCGCACCAAGACGGGCAAGGGGCAGTACATCGAGATGTCCCAGTCGGAGAACGTGACCCACTGCCTGAGCCAGGCCTTCATGGACTACTCCATGAACGGGCGGGTGCAGGGCAGCCTGGGCAACCGCGACCCCGCCCGGGCGCCGCAGGGGGTGTATCCCTCCGCCGGCGACGATATGTGGATCACCATCTCCTGCGGCTCCGACGAAGAGTTCGAGGCCCTCTGCCGGCTCATGGACAAACCCGCCCTCATAGGCGACTCTCGCTTCGCTGATAGCCTGAGCCGCTACCAGCACCAGGACGAGCTGGACCCCATCATCGCCACCTGGACGGCCGACAAGGACCACTACCAGCTCTTCCACCGGCTCCAGCAAGCGGGGGTGACGGCCGGGCCGGTGCTCAAGGTCTCCGAGGTCTTCGACGATCCCCACCTGGTGTCCCGGAGTTTCTGGGAGGTGGTGGAGCACCCGGAGGCCGGCGCCCACGTGAACCCCGGCCCCATCATCGAGATGACCAAGACGCCGCTGCACATCCGGGCGAGGCCGCCCCTGCTGGGCGAGCACAACGAGTACGTGTACAAGGAGGTGCTGGGCTACTCCGAGACAGAGTACCAGCAACTGGTCGAAGAGGACTTCATCGGCGACACCTACATCGTCGCCCGGCAGCACCAGGCCGCCACGGAACGGGCTCGCGGCTCCAGCTAGTGTCGTGTCCCTGAAGAACGCCTCAGATGTCGTTGCGAGGAGCCGGAGGCGACGAAGCAATCCGGGCGGGGGCATAGCCGACTTCCCACCCCCCAGATTGCCACGCCCTCCTTCGTCGGGCTCGCAATGACCGTCCCGCCGGAGTTTGTCAAAGAACTTCAAAGACAGGACGCTAGGCGGCCGTGACCCTTCCTCGCTATCCCGTCGCCGCAACCAGCGGCCTCATTGCTACCCCCCACCACCTGGCCACCCAGGCGGGGCTGCGGGTGCTCCAGCAGGGTGGCAACGCCGTGGACGCGGCCATCGCCGCCAACGCCGTGCTCCAGGTGACGGAGCCACATATGTGCGGCCTGGGCGGCGACCTCTTCATGCTCATCTGGCCCGCGGCCGAAGGTAAGCTCCGGGCCCTGGCCGCCGGCGGCCGCAGTCCCTACGCCGTGGACCTGGACTGGTTCCGTCAGCGTGGCATCACCCAAATGCCTTTCTTCGGGCCTACCTCCATCTCCGTGCCCGGCGTGGTGGACGGCTGGGCCACCGCGCTCCAGCGCTACGGCTCCCGTCCCCTGGCGGAGCTGCTGGCTCCCGCCATCCACTACGCCCAGGAGGGCTACCCCATCCGCCGCCATGCCCTCAAGGCCATCACTCGCAACCAGCCGCTCCTGGCCTCCGTTCCGGCCGCGGCCCGGAGCTACCTGCCCGGGGGACGTCCGCCAGCCCTGGGCCAGGTGGTGCGCAACCCGGAGCTGGCGGAGTCGCTGCGGCTGGTGGCCAGAGACGGGAGCGCGGCGGTGTACGGCGGCGGCGGCATCGGCCAAGCAATCCTGGAGACCTGCGGGGCGCTGGGCTGGCCCCTGACCCAGCGGGACCTGGAGGACCACCACTCCGAGTGGGTGGAGCCGATCTCCACCACCTACCGGGGGGTCACTATCTACGAGCTGGGGCCGCCCAACCAGGGGCTGGCCACCCTGGTGGCCCTGAACATCCTGGAAGGCTATGATCTGGCGGCCCTGGGCTTCGGGACGCCGGAAGCCGTCCACCGCCAGGTGGAGGCCATCAAGGCCGCGTTCATCCTGCGCAGCCGCCACTGCGCCGACCCGGCCTTCTACCAGGCGCCGGTGGCGGAGATCCTTTCCCCGGCGCAGGCGGCACAGCTGCGGGAGGCCATAGACGCCACGAAGGCCAGCCCGGAGGCGCTGCCGGCCGCGGCGCCGGCCGGCGCCGAAGGCGGCGACACCATCTTCCTCTGCGCCGCGGATAGCCAGGGCACCTACGTGTGCCTGATCCAGAGCAACTACCGGGCATGGGGATCGGGGATCATGCCGGGAGAGACGGGCTTTTTCCTGCACAGCCGAGGCTCGGCCTTCCAGCTAGACCCGGCGCACCCTAACCGCTACGAGCCACACCGCCGGCCCTTCCACACCCTTATCCCGGCCATGGCCTTTCGGGATGGCAAGCCCTGGCTGCTCTTCGGTACCCGGGGGGCCGACGGCCAGCCCCAGACCCAGGTGCAGCTCCTGTGTAACCTGCTGGACTTTGGCATGAACCTGCAAGAGGCCCTGGATGCGCCCCGCTGGCGCAAGCTGGGCACCTACCTCCATCCGCAGCCCAATCCCCTGGCCATGGAGAGCCGCTTTGCGCCGGCGACCTATGCCCGGCTCGAGGCCATGGGGCATGATCCCCAGTGGGTCGAGGCCGCGGAGGACGAGATGGGCCACGCCTCGGCCATCCTCGTCGATCACGGGCAGGGGATGCTGCTGGGCGCGGCCGACCCCCGCAGCGACGGAGCGGCCGCGGGCTGGTAGGGGGCGCTCACCGCCGCACGATCACCCTTCCCCGGATGCCAGCGTTCCTGATGTCCACGTACTCGAAGGCGCCCGGCTCCTTGTAGGTGTGGGCCCAGGACTGGTCCTTGGCCATCTCACCCAGCAGAAAGTCGTGTCCCTGGATCTGCGCCACGCTCTCCCCCCGGTTGCTGAAGAGCACCACGCAGGGCGCAGTGACGTTCAGCGTCTCGGGCGCCGCCCTGCCGTCCTGGATCACCACGGTCTCGATGCAGACCGCGCCCCCGGGGAGGGCAGGCGCGGGTGTCGGCTGCGCGGCGCCGGGGGTGGGTGTCTGCTGAGACGCCGGCGCCGGGGGCGGGCTTTCGGGGCCGCCGTGGGTGCAGGCCGCCAGCGCCAGCGCTAGCGCAGCGGCTGCCAGGAGACTAGGGCGCCACCAGCGCAACCTCTCGCCCTCCTTCCACCGGCAGCGTGATGCCCGTGATCCAGGATGCCTCGTCGGAGGCCAGATACAGCGCGGCGTAGGCCACGTCTTCCGGCTGGCCGGGGCGGTCCAGATGGGGCGAGGGCAGGTCTACCCTGGCTCTCGGCGCCTCACCCCGGATGCCGTTGGGACAGAGGCACACCACCCGGATGCGGTCCTGCCGGTACTCCCGGGCCAGGTTCTGGGTGAGGCCAATGATGCCCGCCTTGGCCGCGCCGTAGCCGCCGTTGCCCCGCTGGCGAACATCGAAGGAAGCCGACACGTTGATGAGCACGCCGCCGCCGGCGCGCATCAGCGCCGGGATACCGAAGCGCGCCAGGAGATAGGCCGCCTTCAGGTTAATGGTCGCCAGGTAGTCCCAGGTCTCCTCCGGCGTGTCGGCCAGACGCAGGTCGCCGGCGGCAGAGTCGCCCAGGTTGTTGTAGAGGATGTGGACCCTACCGTAGGTCGCTTCGGCGTCCGCGATAAGGCGGCGCATCCCCTCCGCCGTGCTCAGATCGCCCGTGACCCAGCTCGCCTCGCCGCCCTCGGCCCGGATCTGCTCGGCGATGACCTCCAGGGGACCCTCCCGGCGCGCGCCCAGCACAACTCTGGCGCCCTCCTGCGCGAAGAGCAGCGGCACCGCAGTGCCCATGGGGCCACCGGCTCCGGCGACGACCGCCACCTTGTCTCTCAGTCTCATGGAGCCTCCTCTCACTTGGCGCCAGCCTAATGATATAGCCTCTGCCCCGATGGCTCCAAGAGGCGTGCTTGGCCCCGGTGGTACAATAGATACGGAGATACAGGAGGAAGGGTAGTAGAGACGCCTGGCGTAGGAGGTGGAGGAATGTCTGCGAACCCCATCCAGCAAACGGAGTACGCCCTTACCCTCTCGGCCCGTGAGGTGTCGGTGCTGCGGGTGGCCCTCACGGAGCTCCTGGAGATCTACACCCGGCACGAGCACCTGACGGGTGATATCCACGCGTTGCTCAGAAAGCTCCCAGAGGTGCCAGCGTCCCTGTGGGCCATGGAAGGCTCCCGCTAGGCATCCGGCAGCGGCTGGTTCAGGCGGCGCTTTCTGGGCAGGGCACCGCCTTCGTGCCCTCTCGGGAGGGGACAACGAAGATCCTCGCCCGGTAAGACGCCAGAGCACTGCCGGCCCGCCCTGGTCTGCTAGAATAGGGGCATGGCGGAGACCCGGCCGGAGACTGAGGAGGCACCAGGAGCACAGGGAGCAGTCCCCGTGGCGGGAGATGTGGGCGCGGACTCCGGCGACGGTGGAGCCGGTCCGCCATCTTCCTCAAGCCTCCTTTCTACGGCGCCTCCGCCTCCGCCCCCTTCCTTCCCCCTCTACCCGCCGGGGCCCAACGATGCCCCCAGCCCCCTGATGACCTACGGCGAGCACCTGCGGGAGCTGCGGGAGCGTCTCATCAAGTCCGTCCTCGCGCTGGCCGTGGGGGTGGCCCTCTCCTTCACCTTCACCAGCGGTATCTTCGACATCCTGAAGTCCCGGGCCGAGGGGGTGACCCTCATCCGCACCGGCGTGGCGGAGATGATCGGGACCTATATCAAGGTGGCGGTGATCTCGGGGATCGTGCTGGCCACGCCGGTGTGGCTCTACCAGATCGTGGCCTTTGTGGCGCCGGGGATGACCCGCCAGGAGCGGCGCCTGGTCTACGCCGCCCTGCCCGCGGTCGTTGCCTCCTTCGCCATAGGGGTGCTCTTCGCCTACTTCGTGCTGCTGCCGCCGGCCCTGAACTTCCTGATCCACTTCGGCGAGGAGATCGCGCTACCGCTGATCCGGGTGGGCGACTACGTCTCGGTGGTGACGTCGCTCCTGTTCTGGATCGGCGCGATTTTCGAGACGCCCCTCATTATCTACCTGCTGGCGCGGCTGGGCGTGGTGACGCCGGAGCAGTTGGCCCGCCATCGCCGGCACGCCGTAGTGGGAGCATTCGTCATTGCCGCCGTCATCACGCCCACGGTAGACCCGGTGAACCAGACCCTGGTGGCGGGCCCGCTGCTGATCCTCTACGAGCTGGGGATCCTGCTGGCCAAGGTGGCGGTGCGGGCGAGGGGGGGCTAGTAGGCCAGGTAGTGCACCAGCTCCTTCACCTCGTCCACCAGGTCGGCCACCCGCACGCTCTCGTCGGCGCCGTGGGCGTTGCTCTCCGCCATGCGGCTGGGGGAGAAGCCCACGAACTGGTCGGTGTTCAGCGCCCGCTGCACGAAGGACATGTCGTTTGAGCCACCGCCGAAGTTGCGCTGGAACTCCGTGTACCCCTTGACGGCCCGCATGGCCTCCCGCTTCTTCAGCATATAGGGGCTCTCCATGTCGTAGGTGACCGCGGGGTAGGCGAAGACCACCTGCACGTCCACCGAGAGGGCCTTGCTGCGGACGCGGCCCCGCTCCACCGCGGCCTGGAACTCATTGATCACGTCCTCGGCGTTCTCGTCGGGGATGAAGCGGCGGTTCACCACCAAGGAGCAGGTGGCCGGCACGATGTTGGACTTGTTGCCCCCCTGGATCATGTCAAGGTTGAACTTGGGGGTCATGAATTTGGAAGGGGCGTCGGGATCGGCCGTGGGGAAGCGGGACTCCCGCCTCTCCGCAATCTCTTTGAGCTTCAGCAGCTCCTCCATCACGGGCACCATGGCCTCCACCGCGTTGACCCCCTTGTGGTTGCGCCCGGAGTGGCTGGAGCGCCCCCGGGTGGTGACAATGAAGTCGATCATGCCGTTGCCGCCCATGGTCTCCACGGGGTCCTGGGAGGCGCTCTCCAGGGTGAGCACGTGTCCCTTGACGTAGCCCTCCTCCGCCAGGTAGCCGATGCCGGGGTAGATGCCGATCTCCTCGTCGGTGCAGAGGGTGGAGACCATGTCCCAGTGGCACGTGAGGCCCAGCTCGTGCATGATCTCCAGCGCGATGACCAGCGCGCACATGGAGCCCTTCATGTCGGCGACGCCCCGGCCGTAGATGCGCTCGGCCACGATCTCCCCGGCAAAGGGATCGTGCTGCCACGCCTCCTCGATGGGCACCACGTCCATGTGGGCGTAGGTGGTGACCCAGTCGCGATTGCCGGGCCACTGCCGGGTGGCCACCAGGTTCACCCGCGGGCCCTGGATGGGCCAGGGGATGATCGCCAGCTTCTCCTGGGGCACGGTCACCCGCTGGATGGAGAAGCCCATGGCCCGGTACCGGGGCTCCATGAGGTCAATGAGCACCTCGTAGTTGAGGCCCGGCGGCACCACGGTGTTCACGGCAACGGCCTGGCGCACCAGGGCGATGAGGTCGTCCCTCCGCTCGTCGACACGCTTGCAGGCTTCCTCGAAGGTGGGTGGCATGGTGACCTCCTGCGGTCCAAAGTCCAAGGTCCGATGTCCAAGGTTCAAGGTCAAGTGTACGAAAGGTGTGTGCCCGGATAATAGCGCGTCCGAAGGGCGCTGTCATGCGCGAAACATCACGAACGCGCGGTGACGGGGGTCACGCGGAAATCTTTTGCCTTGCGTGATACTATACATAGCAGGCCGAGGACCTAGCGTTCCGGGTTCACTAGAGGAGCGCCTGCTTCGTCGCGATGGACACAACACATTCCAAGGGTTCTACCTTCCCTCAGGGCGCGACGCGAGCCATCCGAGCGGCCCGGCAGCCGTCCTGGGGCGACCTGGGCAGCCGGCCGGCTTCGGGCGGAAGCGCCGGCCACTCCCGGATGGAGGGAGTGCTGACGCTCCAGGAGATCGCCAGCTCGACGGTGATGGACCTGAGCACCGAGTCGCTGCTGCGGATGGTCATGGAAAACGTGACCAGGGCCCTGGAGGCGGAGCGGAGCACGCTCTTCCTGGTGGACCGGGCCCGGGGCGTGCTCTGGTCCAAGATAGCCCAGGGACTGGGGGTGCAGGAGATCAGGATGCCCCTGGGGAGCGGCATCGCGGGCTTCGTGGCCGACAGTGGGGAGACGGTGAACATCGGCAACGCGTACTCCGATCCCCGCTTCAACCCAGAGGTTGATGGTAAGACCGGGTACCTGACCCGGAGCGTGCTGTCCATGGCCCTGCGGGACCCCAGGGGCCAGATAGTGGCGGTCATTCAAGTGCTGAACAAGCGGGGGGGCGCCTTTACTGCCCCTGATGAGGAAACCCTGGCCAAGCTGTGTTCCCAGGCGGCTATCCTGGTGTCGGCGCTTTCGGCCCAGCAGACGGAGCATGCGTAGCTATGTCAGCAGAATCTTTACAGACGCTCATCGCGCGGGCCCAGGCGCAGGAACCCCTTGGCCGGTACGACGAGGCCCTGGCGGACCTGGAGCGGGTCATCGTGGAGGCCCAGCAGGAAGGGTTGGACGGTTTTCGGGCCACGGCGCTCCAGTACCGGGGGAGGCTGCTGCGGCTCAAGGGCGCGCTGGCGGCCGCCGAGGAGAGCGCCACAGCCGCGGCCAGGCTCTTTGCCGAGCTGGGCGACCAGGCGGGCCAGGCGCAAGCGCTGCTGGTGCTGGGCGAGGTGCTCTCCGACCAAGCGCGGCTCTCGGAGTTCGAGGGGATCTGCCAACAGGCCCTGGCCCTGAGCCGGGAGGCCGCCAGCCTGGCGGTGGAAGCGCGGGCGCTGATGCTGCTGGCCACCGCCGAGGTCTATCTGGGCCGGATGCGATCGGCCCGGACACGGCTAGGGGAAGCCCGGCGGGCCTTCGAAGCCCTGGGCGACCGGCGGGGCGCCGCGTCCAGTCTGCTCATGCTGGGCAGGGTCGACCACGCCCGGGGCCGGCTGCGGGGCGCGGCGCGCTCCTTGCGCCAGGCGCTGGCCATCTTTCAAGAGCTGGGTGAGCGCCGGGCCATCACCGCCACCTCGGTGAACCTGGGGCAGATCGACATGGAACGCGGGGCGCTGGTTGCGGCGCGGCGTTTCGCAGAGTCGGCCGTCGCCCTCAGTCGCGAGCTGGGCGACGTGGCCATGCAGGCCCGCTCTGCCGTGCTGCTGGCCCAGGTAGAGGTGGAGCTGGGGCAGTGGGAGCCACCCGTGGGCCTGCTGAGGGAGGCCGAGGTGCTCTGTACCGCCGGCAACTTTCGGAGCATCCTCCCCGAGATCTACCGGGTGCTGGCCGAAGCCTACCTGGCCGGCGAGAGAGTGGCCGAAGCCGAGACCTATGCCCGCCTTGGCCGTACTTCAGTGACAGAGGACGACCATTACTCCCAAGGCACCACAGAGCTGGTGCTGGCTCAGGTGCTAGGACGCCTGGGGCTTGTCCAGGAAGCGAACGGCGCCTTCAACCGGGCCCTGGGCCACCTGGAGGAAGCCGACGAGGCCTTCGAGATTGGGTGGGGCCATCTGGGGTATGCGCAGTTCCTCAGCGCAACGGGATCCCGGGACCAGGCAGGCCAGCACCTGGCGGCGGCCCGGCGCGCCTTTGT
The DNA here is from genome assembly GCA_016190485.1 of Chloroflexota bacterium. Taxonomy (GTDB): domain Bacteria; phylum Chloroflexota; class Dehalococcoidia; order SHYD01; family SHYD01; genus JACPQN01. The sequence continues at coordinate 19,356 of JACPQN010000142.1, read as the reverse complement.
TGCCCTGGGAGCACGCTCGCGGGTGGAGGCCATCGACCGGCTGGCATAGCCTGATGACTACCAGCCTCCTGCCCAGCAAAGGCGCCGCTGAGTAAGTCCGCTCCTGAGCGGGCGTCCTAGCCCACGGGCGCCGGACGGGGCGGCATGGTCTCCACCAGCAGTACCCCGTTGCCCAGCAGTTCCTCCGTCTGGTCTGCCATGCCGATTTCCCCCAGCACCTCAGGAGCGCTCGCGCCTGGCGTGGGCGCGGGACGGCCGGGGACCACGGGCGTGTGGGAGAGCCGGGCGCCAGGCCCAATGGTGGTGATCTCCAGTCCGCTGTCGTGCCGCCGCGTGACGCTCAGGCCGTGCTGCGCCACCCAGGGGTCCCGCATCAGCTCGTCCACCGCGGCCAGCCGGTGCGCGCCGACGCCCGCCGTGGCGAGCTGGGCTACCCACTGCGCCACGGTGTCGTCGGCCAGGCGCTCTTCGAGCGCCCGCTCCAGGGCCTGGTCCTGCACCCCCCCGATGCCCCGTAGCCCGGCCACGTCGGCGACCCGGGCAAGCTGATCTGGCCGCGCCCCCAGAAAGAACCAGCCATCCCGAGCACGATAGAGGCGGTGCAGGGGGCCACTGCCCAGGGCCTCTCGGCCCCGGGGTTCGTTCCAGGTCTTGCCCCGGTACTGCTGGAGGAAGGGAGATTGGAGGATGGTACCCGTGTAGGCCAGGGCCGCCTCTGCCTGCTGGCCCTGGCCTGTACGCTGGCGGTGGTAGAGGGCGAGGGACGCGCCAAACGCGCCCATGAGGCCGGTGCCGTAGTCGTTGACGGCGAAGGGCTGCCCGGCGGGCTGGCCGCTGCCGCCGGCCCGTTCCTCCAGGCCGGTGACGGCCTGGCCCTGGATCTCGTAGCCCGGTCGGGCGCCGAAGGGCCCGCCGTACCCGAAGGCGCTCACGTTCACGTAGACGATATCGGGCTTGCGGGCCTTCACCTGCTGGTAGCCCATACCCAGGCGGTCGGCCACGCCCAGGCGGAAGTTCTGCAGCAGCACGTCAGCGCCCTCGACCAGGCGCCAGAAGACCTCCAGCCCCCGGGGGGACTTCAGGTCCAGCAGCAGGCTGCGCTTACCCCGGTTCACGTCGGTGTGGTAGCGGTGCACGTTGGTGCGATAGCCTGCGCCTTCTTCCCGGGGGTTGTTGATCTTCACCACGTCGGCGCCGTACTCCGCCAGGGTCCGGCCCGCGGTGGGGCCCGCCAGCACCTGGGTGGTATCCACCACGCGCATGCCCTCCAGGGCAGCCCGGAGGGGCTGCGCGCCATTGCGGGTCGAGGGCCAGGTGCGCACAGCGCCCAGGGTAGACAGCACCCAGGGTCGGTCGGCGTCGGGGAGGGGAGCGGGCCCCCGCACGCCACCGGGGGCGCCGGAGAGGCGCACGGGCAGGCCCGGCTGCAGCATCGCGCCCAGCACCGGGTCATCCACGGGCACGACGATCTCCGCCTGGCGGGCGTGCCCCGTGGCCATCCACTCCTCGGTGGTGCGGCAGATAGCCAGAGGCACCTCTGCCCTGCCACACAGGTCCTCCCACTCCAGGGCCGTGCGGGTCCTGAACAGGGCCCGCAGCCGCTCCCGGAACTGCCCCTGAAGCTGTGCGTCCGCCGCCAGGTTGGTCAGGTTCAGCAGTCCTTCCGCCTCCCAGCTCTGGATGCGGGCGGCTTCCATGAAGCGCCGGCGGAAGCGGGGCGTAGCCGCGCTGAAGTGGACCCAGCGGCCATCGGCGCACTGCATCACGCCGCCCCAAAAGTCGTCGGGGCGTCCGCCGCCCCGCTGGCCACCTACCAAGAGGCCGTTAGCGCCGATGGCCGCGAACATGGCGTCGAAGAGGGGCACCTCCAGCCGCTGTCCCAAGCCACAGCGCTGCCGGGCGATGAGGGCCATGGTGATGGCGATGGCGCTCTGGAAGGCCGCAAAGTGGGAGGCGATGGGAATGGCCGTGTAGACCGGGCGGTCCGAGCCGGGCGCCGGACGGTAAGTATCGGTGGCAGCAGCCACCACGCCCTCCCAGGCGGGCAGGCCGGCGCGCGGATCATCGGAGGCGAAGCCGGGGATGGAGCAGTAGACCAGGTGGGGGTTCCCCGCGGTCATGGCCTCCGGGCCCAGGCCCAGGCGCTCCATGACACCGGGGCGGAAGTTCTCTACCACCACGTCCGTCGCGGCGACCAGCCGCCGGGCTGTCTCACGGTCGGCGGCTGTCTTCAGGTCCAGCAGGATGCTGCGTTTGCCCCGGTTCCAGGTGGCGTTGGCGGGCGTCTTCCAGCGGGGGCCGCCGGGCGGGTCTACCCGGATCACCTCGGCCCCCTGGTCGGCCAGCAGCATGGCGGTCAGCGGACCCGCGATGTACTGTCCGAAATCGATGACCCGGATGTCCTCCAATGCGCCTGCCATGACCTTCTCCTGTCAGCTTACTGCGGCTGTGCCAAGACCATCCGCCGAAAGGCCTCCGCCGCGGGGAGGCCCCGGGGCCGGCCCTGCTCCTCCGCCCACCCTGCCAGCATCTCGCGCGGGTCCCACTCGCCCAACTGGCTGCGGTGCTCCATGAGGGCAGCGACCTTAGTCTCCATGACCTGGGAGATGTCCACAAAGGTGTCGGGCTGGTCTGCGCCGTGGATGTACACCGCGGCCACCTCGTGGGGTTCCAGCCCATCGGCCAGCAGCTCAGGAAAGATAAAGCGGGTACCCGCCGAGGGAAATACCGCGTCCAAGGTAGCGTCGGCCGTTGCCCGGTGATCGGGGTGGTTCATGTAGCTGGTGCCGTAGTAGCGCACCGTGGGGTCGCCGCAGACCACCGCGTCGGGGCGATAGCGGCGGATAAGGCGGGTAAGCTCCCGGCGCAGCTCCAGGGTGGGGGCCAGCGCGCCATCGGGATAGCCGAGAAAGAGCACCTCTCGGATGCCCAGCACGGCGCAGGCGCGCCGCTGCTCCTCTTCCCGCACCGGGCGCAGGGTCTCCCGGGTCACCTCCGCCGGGATGTACTTGTTGGACCCGGCTTCGCCGCTGGTGACGCACACGGAGATGACCTCGCTGCCCGCCTGCGTCCACTTAGCCAGGGTGCCGCCCACCGAGAACTCCTGGTCGTCGGGATGGGCGTGGACGGACAAGACCCGCGCCGGCGGGGCTGGCTCCTCCGGCGGAGAGATGGGGGCTGCGGTCTCAGCCATACACACCTCGTGGGGCGAGGATAGCTGCTGAGGCTGGCCGGGCCCTCCCAGGGTTCTGGCAGGGGGGCCGCCATCAGCCATCTGAGTGTACGGCATGAAGCTCCCCCGATGGAAGGAGCGGGGGCGCCGGGGAAGGGGGATCGGGGGACTTAGCGCTGGCTGCTGGCCGTCGCGAGCACCTCGTAGCGGTCTGCGGACGTCCAGACCACGCTCCCCAGGATCGCGTCGTTTTCTCCCACGTAGACCGGCGTCGTCGCCCAGGCCTGGAGGTCCTCCCAGCTGCGCCAGACGGACACCCGCCGGTAGCTGGTGTCGTTGCCGAAGAACTTGAGGATGAAGCGGGCTACAAAGCCCGGCTGCCCCAGGGCAAGATCGCAGAGGCCCGTCTCAATGGCCTCGAACTCCTCCTGGTGTCCGTTGCTCAGCCGGAACTGGCGGTCGACCCAGCTAATCCCGACCTGAAAGGGCAGAACTTCCACCTGGGCCACCGTGGCGCAAAAGTCGGTGGCGGCCGGCGCGGCCAGCAGACCTTCCGGTGCCCTCACCCACTGGGAGCTGCGGGAATAGGCCAGGCGGCTCTCCACCTTGTCCCAGGCCTGGTAGATGAGACGGCGGGCATAGTTTCCCAGATACCTGAGGCGGACCTCCCACAGGAACCCCGGCACCGGCTGGATAGCCCCCATGGCTTGCTCCTGATACTCCTCGTACTCACTGGCACGGTCTGGACGAAGAACCTGCTCACTACGTAGGACGAACATGGCCTTGCCCTCCTTCGGTCAGACCGGCGTTAGAGAGTCTGTAAACCAAGCGCCGCGGCTCGGTGATGCCGCGGCGCTTGGTGGCACGCCCTTCTGCGCGCGCTTACTGACCCAGGGGGTCTGGCGCCGGCTAGCTGTCCCCCTCGGCCTTCACCTCGGACATGAGATGCCGGAGGTCTTCCAGGGCCTCTCTGACCTGCAGGAGGCCGGCCACCCCCTGGAGAGTTCTTCCGGGGCGGTAGGAAGGCTCCTCCGCCATCTTATGGAGCTGCGCATGGAGCGACGCCTCCTTGCATAGGAAGAGCCGCGGCACGGCCATAGTCATCGCGCCCACCTCCCGTCTGCTTCTGTCCAACCGGGCCTATTCAATACCCTCTATAGGATAAACGTATTGGACATCAAAGTGTAGCACATTTTCTGGGGGTGTCAAGGGATCGGCAATTATCGGCAATTATCCGGCCCCGGGATCCGGCCCCGCTGTCGGCCCCGTCTGCCAGCGTGTCGGTTGTGGAGGAGGGTCAGCGAAGGACGAAGGAGAGGGCGATCATGCCAGCCAGCAGGATACCCGCCAGCACGCCGATACGGGTCAGGTCCTGGAGGACGTAGGTGTAGTCGGCCGCGGGCGCGCGGGTGGCCGCCGATCTTCCTGAAGCCGCCCAGGCCGGGGCGGTCGTCTCTCGGGGAGACGTGGGGGCTGGCCCAGGAACGGGCCTCTCTGGGACGCGCCGCTGCGGCGGCCGCTCCTGCCGTGCCCGTGGGGCCGGCTTGGGTTTCCCATGCGCCCGCTTTGCCATCCTCTCCTCCTTGACGCCCTTTGTCCAATTATACAAGAATACGCGCGCTCACCCTACCGGGGTTTGCGATGGCCCAAGGCAGACCGTGCCTTCCCAAGGAGTGGCTCATGTTCAAGTCAGACCCCCTGGCGCAGGCGGCAAACGTCGTAGACCATAGCGAGACCATCTTCACCCGCAACACCTCTTTCAGTGGCACCCTGAAGTCCGATGGGGACATCCGGATCTACGGCGCCTTCGAGGGAGAGATCGAGACCGCGGGGATGCTCATCGTGGGGAAGGCAGCCAGGGTGGTGGCCAGCATCTCGGCCCACGACGTTGGCATCGCCGGGACGGTGGTGGGCAACATCACCGCCGTGGACCGGCTGGAGATCTACGCCGGTGGGCGGGTGTACGGCGACGTGGTGGCCGGGGCGCTCCGCATCGAGGACGGCGCGATCTTTAGCGGGCAGAGCACGATGCGGGAGGCCGACCTGGACCCCTACCTCCTGGAGACCACCCACCGGCCGGAGATCACGGACCGCAGCCAGCACGGTACGCCGTAGCCGCCCCGCAGGCGGTGTGGGACAGGCCCCGCCCTACGGCCCAGGGCGGGTGGGGGACAAGCCCTTCGACAGGCTCAGGACAAGCCCCACCCTACGGGAAACTGCCGTGTCCATCTGGCTTATCAGCTACAAGCCGTACTAGGCACGTCTCGGAGTCGAGCGTCCAGCCCGTCGGGTTGCCCCTGGCGATAGACGCATCAATCTGGCGCAGGCCCTGTGCATACTCCTCGTCTGATATGGCCATGAGTTGAGAAATGTGGTGGCGACGCGCGGCCCTTGTCTGGAATTGGCGGATGTCTTCACGGGATAGCAGGTAGTTCTTTTCGGTCCTTATGGTGGCAAATCCGGCAGTTCGCAGGAGATCAACGAGTGCGATGGTGGGGAGAAAGTCGTTGCGGTCTAGCAGGCGTGCGCTGGGAAAGAAACGATAGAGTATCCATCCGTCCATGGACCAAGGGTCCAGGTTCCACAGCACGAAACGTCCCTGTGATGTCAAGACCCGGAACGCTTCCTGAATGAACGCCACCTTGTTGGCGATGTGGTGATAGCAGAACTGGGTGCAGACGTAGTCGAAGCTTCTGGAGCGGAAGGGCAGGGCCTCTCCACCGCCCTGGACCCAGCAGACCTGCGGGTCGCGTCCGTGGGCGATGTGGAGCATACCAAGGGAAGGATCCACGCCAACCGCAAACATATCGCCATACACGGCGCGGTCCGCGGCTAGCTGTGTGCCAGTGCCACACCCGATATCCAGAACGCAAGCACGATGTGGATCAAGGCTTGGGTGCTCACGGAAGAATACCACCAACTCTTCATCCAGTGGATGGTCGCGGACGGGATCGTCGTACAGGTGGGCGATCTTGTCGTAGTCGATACGCCTCATGGCATTCCCCGACTGCGCAGCGCCGCGAGCCTGATGCGGCCTCCTGCTGAGAGGCTACGTCTGTCGCGGCCCTACCGGGTCCTGAAGCTGAAGGTGGTGGACCAGGGTACGGGCGTGCCGTCGCCCTGGATACGGGGCCGCACCCGCCAGAAGTAGGTGGTGCTGGGCTCCAGCGGGAAGTTGGCGGGGATGGCGTAGCTGTTCTGCGGCGCTATGCCCCCATGGCGTAGCTCGTTGTAGAGGAAGGCATTGGGCCCGAAACCGGCGTCTTTGCTGGCCTGCACCTCGTAGTAGAAGACGTTCTTGTCGCTGTTGTCCCACTGGAGCACGGGCGTCCTGCTGTCCACCGTGCTGCCACTGGGCGGAGCGACGGCGGAAAGGGTGGCGCTGGACGCCGTGCGGGTGCGGAAGGTGAAGTTGGAGGACCACGGGCCCCACTGCGGGCTGTTCTTGTCGATGCCCACGGTGGCCGCGGTGGTGCGGACCCGCCAGGTGTAGGTGATGCCGGGTAGCATGACGTAGGGGCCGGCGCCGAAGGTAGGCTGCTCCACCACGTAGGAGCTCTCGATGTTACGGATCAGCTCGATGGCGGGGCCATCGTCCTTGAAGGGTATGACCTGGATGTGGTACTGAGTGGCCCCCGCCGGCACGTTCCAGGCGAGGGTGGCGCCCAGCCCTGCCAGGGTACCGCCGGGCGCCGGCGCCAGGAGCTGCGGCGCACTCCCGGCCGCCAGGGGCGTCGGAGTGGGGGAGGGTGTGGCGCCGGTAGGCGTGGTGGTGGGCGAGACCGAGGGTGTGGCCGAGGGCGTTATCGGGGTGGTGGTCCTGGTGGGTGTGGGCGTTGCGGTGCTGGTGGGCGCCTGCATGGTCGCGTTGAGGGCGGCCAGCGCGTTGATCAGCCCGGCGCCGGCCCAGCCCGGCCCGGCGTTCGGGGAATCGGTGGGGTCGTCGCCTAACGGCGTCGCGGTGTCCCGGATGATGCTGCGCACCTGGGTGTTGGTGAGCGCGGGCTTGAGGGAGAGCATGAGGCCGACCAGCCCCGCCACCAGGGGCGCGGAGAAGGAGGTGCCCCCTCCGGTGGAGTAGGAGAAGGCGCCGGCCGCTCCCCGCCCGGCGTTCTGGTCGGCCACGCTAAAGACCGAGGTCGAAACAATGTCCACGCCCGGAGCCACCACATCCACCAGGCGGTCGTCTTGCCCGCCGGCGCCCCAGTTGCTGAAGGACGCACGGCCCTTAGGGTTGGCGTGGGCGGAGGCGCCCACGGCCAGGACGTTGGAGAGCTGGGCAGGGAAGTACATGGGACGGCGGTTTTCGTTGCCGGCAGCGGCCACCACCGTCGCGCCGCCGGCGATGGCCAGGTTGACCGCGGCCCGCTCGGCGTCGCTCATCTCGGGCCCGCCCAGGCTCATGTTGATGATCCTGGCGCCGGCTTTGGCCGCGTAGGTGACCCCGTCGGCGGTGTCGCTGCTGCGGACCCAACCCTCGGGGTTGGCGATGCGCACGGCCATGACCTTGCAGCTCCAGCACATGCCCGCGACGCCGGCGGCGTTGTTGCTCACCGCGGCGGCCACGCCGGCGACCAACGTGCCGTGGAGCACGCCGCTATCCACCTCGCCGTTGTCGTCGTCGTCCAGCCCGTTTCCGGCGGAGGGGTCCCCCGCCTTGACGCAGGGGTCGCTGTCGGGGGGCAGGTCCGGCGCGGTTTCGGGATCTCCCCGTCCTGTCTCTGCACCCACAAAATCATAGCCGTTCACATCATCCACGTAGCCGTCCTTGTCGTCGTCCAGGCCATTGCCAGGGATTTCGCCGGGGTTCACCCACATGTTGCCCGCCAGGTCCGGGTGGGCGCACATGACGCCGCTGTCCAGCACCGCGATGACCACCGAGCTCTTGCCCCGCTCGATGCCCCAGGCGTCGGGGGCCGAGATCAGGTCGTAGTACCACTTCTGGTTGGCCGTATACAGGGCGTCGTTGGGGTGCAGGGGCGCTCTGGGCACATCGGAGAGCCGGCGCCACTTCACGTCCTCCGCCCACTCCACCCGGGGGTCCTGGGCTAGCTGCTGGGCCAGCTCTCTGGGAGTGAGGTGCGGCGGGACCCGTAGGGTGTCCACCCCTGTGTGGGGGTTGCGCCGCAGCAGCGAGGCGCCGAAGAGGCCGTGCAGCCGGTCCAGCGCGCCCGGCTCTCCGGGGTCTTTTAGCTTCACGGAGACGTAGGGACTGGGTGGCGGGGCGTCCGGCAGGGGGCCGATGAGTCCGGGTAGCGGCCCCGCCACGGCGGGCAGGCCCGCTGCGGCGCTGGTTGTGGGTGGGATGGGAGTTGCGAAGGCGGCGGAGCCAAGGGCCAGGAAGACGGAGAGGACCACCAGTCCGTGGAGCAGTACGCGCATCGTTGTCCGCCTCGGTAGCAAGCGTTTGGGGAAGTGCGTCGCCCAAGTATAGCACCGCGCTCCTGGGCGTCACAACGAAGACGGAGTCGTCAGAGGAAGAGCAGGGCGTCGCCGAAGGAGTAGAACCTGTACCGGTGGCGGATGGCTTCCTCGTAGGCGGCCAGCACCTGCTCTCGCCCTGCAAAGGCGCTCACCAGCATCAGCAGCGTGGTGTGGGGCAGGTGGAAGTTGGTGAGGAGCGCGTCCACCGCGAGGAAAGGATGCCCTGGCAGGATGTACAGGCCGGTGAGGCCTTGGTAGGGCAGCAGGGGAGGTTGATGGGGCCGTGGCGAGGACGCGCTCCAGCCGCTGCGGCGGGCAGCGTCCTCGATGGCGCGTACCGAGGTTGTGCCCACGCAGACCACGCGTCTGCCCTCTTGCGCGGCCGCGGTGAGGCGCAGGGCCACCTCCGGGGTAAGGCGGTAGAACTCCTGGTGGATCCGATGCTGCTGGGGGTCCCCCTGTCGCACGGGGCGGAAGGTGTCCAGCCCCACGTGGAGGGTGAGGGAGAGCAGCTCCACGCCCTTGGCCTCCAGCCGGGCCAGCAGCTCCGGGGTGAAGTGGAGCCCCGCCGTGGGCGCAGCCGCGCTCCCCTTCTCCCGAGCGTACACCGTCTGGTAGCGCTCGGGATCATCCAGGGCGCCGTGGATGTAGGGCGGAAGGGGCATCTCCCCCAGCCGCTCCGGGTCGGCGCCGGGCGGGAACTCCAGCACCCGGGTGCCCTCTTGCTTCACCGCGATGATGCGGGCCTCCAGGGTGTCGCCCGCGGCGCTATTCCGGAAGAGGATGCGGCTGCCCAGGCGTAGGCGGTTCGCGGGGCGCACCAGGGCCTCCCAGGCGCTGGCGGCCGCGGGCCGCAGCAGCAGGGCCTCCACCTTGCCTCCTGAGTCCGCTTTCTCGCCCCAGAGGCGGGCGGCGATGACCCGGGTGTCGTTGCGGAGCAGGACGTCGCCGGGCTGCAGGTAATCGCAGATGTCCCGGAAGATGCGGTGTTCCAGGGCGCCGGAGCGGCGGCGCACCACCAGCAGGCGGGAGCTGTCCCGGGGCTCTGCGGGCGTCTGGGCGATGAGCTCCGCAGGGAGCGGATAGTCGAAGTCGGCGGTCCTCATGAATGTGTCTGCATCTCACCATGGCACGCCGGAGGAGGGCTGTCAAACTGCGCCCCGTACCTCGGCGTCCACGTGCAGTTCGCCCTGCCGCTCCGGGGCGTCCACCAGGTCGGGCAGCACCCCCACCAGACGCTTGGAGCAGAGGCAGTCGCGGCGCCCTTGCTAAACACTCTCCTTGGAGACTGTTTAACAACGTGTTTGGCCGCTCGTGGTGAGCGGATTCTTAAACACACTCTCTCTCCTTGAGCGACATCTCCTTGAGCGATGATCTCCTTGAGCGATGATTGACGACGCGCCTCCATTGATATAAGATACACCAAATCTTCCTGTTGCTTTGATACAATGTGACTATAGGCGCGCCTGCTGACCGCAGGCGTGGGGGAGTCCCGCTAAGGACCGAGAGGAGAGAAGGGAGCCGGGATATGGAATGGAAGATGGGGCCCACACTCGGTTATCTGGCTGCGTCGCTGGCGCTCGTCGCCTTAGTGGGCTGCGGTCCCGCAGCTCAACCGGGCGCTCCGAGCACCGAGCCGCGCCCCGGCCAGGCGCAGGCCCAGCCCAAATACGGCGGCAGCCTGCGAATGGCTGGCTTCGAGTTGCGGCACATGGACCCCCACCGCACCATAGGGGAGGAATATACTTCTGGCCCCCTCTATAACGGCCTCGTCACCTACAAACCCCTCACTGCCTTTGATGACTACGTCGTCACCCCGGACCTGGCCGAGTCCTGGGAGACGTCGCCGGACGGCCTGGTCTACACCTTCAAGATCCGCCAGGGCGCCAAGTTCCACAACGGCGACCCCGTCACCATCGAGGACATCGTCTTCAGCCTGGAGCGCCTGCGCGCCAAGGACCCAGAGGCCCTCAAGGCCTACCTTCTCGACGCGGTGGACAAGATCGAGGCTGCAGGGCCTAGCACCCTACGCCTGGTCCTGAAGGAGCCCTATGCGCCCCTCCTCACCCTTCTGGGGCAACCCTTTCCCGTCATCGTCTCCAAGAAGCTCGTGGAGCAGAACAACAACTCCTTAAAGCAAGTAGAGGCCGGCTCAGGGCCCTTCAAGCTCCTGACCTACGAACGAGGCGCCCGCTTTGTGATGGAGAAGTACCCCGACTACTGGGACAAGGGAAAGCCCTATCTAGACACCATCGAGTACATCATCATGCCAGACTACGCGGCCCGCACTGCGGCCTTCCGGGCGGGGCAAATAGACATCCACGACTGGTACCGGGGCGCCGACGTGCTCCAGATCCCCAAGAGCAACCCGGACGCGATCCAGGAGAAGTGGATCGGTCTCTTTCCTATGCAGGTCGCCTTCAATGTTGCCAAAACGCCCTTCAACGACCTGCGAGTGCGCCGGGCCTTCTCCCTGATCATGGACCGATGGGCCATCGCCAAGTCCGTCAACGTCATCGGGCCGGGGTATCTGTCCGCACCCCTCCCCCGCTCCGTGGGCGGCAAGTGGGTCATCCCGGAGGAGAAGATCGAGGAGACGCTCCCTTACTACAAGCGGGACGCGGCGAAAGCCAAGCAGCTCCTGGCAGAGGCTGGCCTGAGCAACGGCTTCAAGACTTCCCTCATCATCCGGCGGGACCTGCTGAACTACGTGAGCATGGCGGAGATCTTCAAAGAGAACCTGAAGGAGATCGGCGTGGACATGGAGATCAAGGGGCTGGAGGTGGGCGCCCAGACCCGGGCCCTGGTGGCCAGAGACTTTGAGATCATCGGCAGCGCCAGGGCCACGCCCGTAGGCGATCCCGACGATGGCCTGTGGGGGGCCTTCTTCTCCGGCTCCGGCCAGAACTACGGCGACGTCAGGGACAAGAAGCTGGATGAGCTGCTCATCAAGCAGCGGCGCACCCTGGACGAGCGGGAGCGGAAGAAGCTCCTGGACGAGACCCAGGTCTACCTGGCCGACCAGGCCTACTGGCTCTTCATCTCCGATGCCGACTACGCCTCTGCCTGGCACCCCTACGTGAAGAGTTTCCGCCGCACCTTCGCCCGCCACGTGATCCTAGAAGAGGCCTGGCTGGACAAGGACAAGTAGGGCCATGCTCCTGCCGCGCGCAACCAGCGCCCCCGGGAGCACTGGCCCCTAGGAACGAGGCACGACCCCATGCAAGAATACTTCCTTCGCCGGCTGCTGATGCTGGCGCCCGTGATGTTCCTGGTCTCCATCATGGTCTTCTCCATCATCCGGCTGGTCCCCGGCGACGTGGTAGAGCTGATGCTGGTAGAGTCGGGGAATGTCCGGAACATGGAGCTGGCCCGGGAGCAGCTCGGCCTCACCAAACCCTTCCACGAGCAGTACCTCATCTGGCTCTGGGGCGTGGCGCGGGGCGAGTTTGGCAACTCCCTCTGGACAGGACGCCCGGTGCGGGACGAGATCCTCAAGCGGCTGCCGGTCACCTTGGAGCTGGCCACCCTGGCCATGCTCATATCCCTCTGCATCGCCATCCCCGTGGGCATCATCTCCGCCATCCGCCAGGACACCTGGCCCGATTACGCCGGGCGGCTGGTGAGTATCGGCGGCCTCTCCGTGCCCGACTTCTGGATCGCCACCCTCATCATCGGCTTCTCCTCCCTGTGGTTCCACTGGATGCCCCGGCCGGGGTACATCCCCCTCTTCCAGGACCCAGGCACCAACCTCCAGCAGTTCATCCTGCCAGCCCTGGCCATGGGCGCCGCTCTCTCGGCCAGCGTCATGCGCATGACCCGCTCCCAGATGCTGGAGGTGCTGCGCCAGGACTACATCCGCACCGCGTGGGCCAAGGGGCTCCGGGAGCGCTCCGTGATCATCCGCCATGCCCTGAAGAACGCCATGATTCCGGTGATCACCATCATGGGGGTGCAGTTTGGCTACCTCATGGGCGGCACCGTGGTCATGGAGGTCATCTTCTCCCTCCCGGGCCTGGGAAAGTCCACCCTGGACGCCATTTTCCAGCGGGACTATCCCCAGCTCCAGGCTAACGTGCTCCTGGCCGCCCTGGTGATGGTGACGGTGAACCTGCTGGTAGACCTCTTCTACGCGTGGTTTGATCCGCGCATTCGATACAGATAAGGCAGCGAGGGCTGCCCAGTGCCCTGAGGGGGATGCCCTATGGTAAGTAGCAGCAACACCGCGGCGGCGGTTCTGATATCTCTTGCGCCCAGAACGGGGAGATGGAGCCGCCTGGCGCACCTGGCCGCCAGGAAACGCCTGGGCGCCGTCTCGGCCTTGACCTTTCTCCTGCTGGTGTTCGTGGCGGTCTTTGCGCCGCTGCTCGCCCCCTATAGCCCTTACGTGCAAGACCGGATAGACATCCTGGTCGCGCCCAGCGCCAAGCACCTCCTGGGCACCGATGACGTGGGACGGGACGTCCTGAGCCGGGTCATCTTCGGCGCCCGCATCTCCCTGTATGTGGGCATCGTCACTGTGGCCATCGGCACGACGCTGGGTACGCTGTTAGGGCTGGTCTCGGCCTACTGGGGCGGCCGCCTGGACATGGCGATCCAGCGGCTGATCGACGCCATGATGGCCTTCCCCCTCCTGGTGCTGGCGCTGGCCATCATGGCCGTTCTGGGGCCCAGCACGACCAACGTGATGATCGCGGTGGGGATCGTCATGATCCCCGGCGCTTCTCGGGTGGTGCGGGGCTCCGTCCTCTCCGTCAAGGAGGAGCAATACGTGGAGGCCGCCCGGGCCATGGGCGCCGGGTCCGCCCGGATCCTGGCCCGCCACATCCTTCCCAACGTCTTTGCCCCCATCATTGTCCTGGCTACCTTGGCCATGGGGCGGGCCATCATGTGGGAAGCGGTGCTCAGTTTCCTGGGCATGGGCACCCAGCCCCCAGAACCCTCCTGGGGGAGCATGCTCAGTGGCTACGCCCGCCAGTACTTTGAGATCGCTCCCTGGAACGCCTTTTTCCCCGGATTGGCCATCAGCCTTGCCATCCTCTCTATCAACCTCCTGGGAGACGCCCTGCGCGACATCCTGGACCCCCGCCAGCGCGGTTTTGCAGGGTAGGAGGAGGCGCCAGGGCCCCGGCGGCCCTACTGGTGTGCTGAGGACACAGGCCAGGGGAGACCGCTGCATAACGCCAGAGCGGCGGTGCCTTCGAGAGCCTCAGGCACCGCCGCCGGTCGCTTCGACAAGCTCAGCAAACGGCGGCACACCCGCCCAGGAGCGCGCAGCGAACGTGATTTCCCTGTTGTTCAGCGGTCACCAGGGGAGGGTGTTTATCAACCTGCCACCTCAGGCTCACGCCTGAGGCATTCTGAGCGGCTATGCTGCAGGCTTCAGCCTGCAGTGCGGAGTTATTAAACACTCTCACCAGGGGCAGTTTGACGCCCCCCCCAAAAGAAACCACGCAGGAGGCCCGAAGGGGGAGAGCCTCCTGCGTGCAGAGGTAAACCGCGCTAGCGGACCACCTGGTCCACCCTGACGCTGGTGGGAAACTTGGTCTTCTCACTCACGTACTTCACCAGCTCCTGCACGTTCACTTTGCTGCTATCGTAGAACAGGACCCCCGTCCCCTGGGGGAAATGCACCTCGACGTGGAGCACGCCCGGCTGCGACACGGCAGCCGCTTCGACGGCGGTCGCTCAGCCCGCTCAGGTCATCTTATCCACCGCCAGCTCGGCCCGGTGGATCGTGCCCGCCATCACCATGGGCACGGCCGCGGCGGCCATCACCGGCCGGTCTGCGGGGGATGCGCTCGCCGTCCTCACCATGTCGGCACTGCTCATCGCCCCATGGTCCATCCCGGGCATCGCCAGCATCTGCTGCGCATCCGGCGCCAACCGGGCGCTGGCGGCGGGTGTGAGCAGGGGAGTCAGCCCCTCCGTCAGCAGCAGGTAGGAGCCGCTCATCATGCCCGCCATGACCAGGGGAAAGAGCCAACGGTTGCGCCGCTGCTCCCCCAGGCTACAGGCCCCGCTCTGTCGCCGCTGGGTGTACACGTAGCCCGCCAGCAGCAGCAGGAAGCTGGCCCCGTAGAAGTAGGGGCTCAGCAGCGTCATGCCCGCCAGGAAGCTGGCGCCGGACAGCCCTAGCATCACCGCCAGCGGCGGCCCGACGCAGCAGAGGCTGGCCAGCAAACCGCCTCCCAGAGACCACTGGATCGCCCGGAACTGCCAGAGCTGTCGGAGCATGCGCTCCCTCCTTTTATGCTATGGGCTAAGAAACTATGTGACCTGGCTGACCTCCGCGGCCTGCCGCAGGACCCGGAGTCAAACTCGACACCCTCACCGCGCCCACGCCGGGAACTCGCCGGGCGCAAAAGGGCGTGTCCCGGAAGCGTCCGCCTTCACGATCGATACCTGCGCCTGCGGGCCCTCGCCCTGCGGCTGCGCCACGGCCAGCGCTGCGCCGTCGGCAGACCAGGCGGGGCTGATGAAGCGCTGCCCCTGGGCCAGGGTGCGCTCGGCACCCCCCACCACTGGCAGCGCCACTAGGCGCTGGCCGGCCTCGCCTGCCATCACCGCAGCCACCCACGTGCCGTCTGGCGACCAGACGGGCGCCCAGTCGCCACCCGCCGCGTCCTCCGTCAGCAACGCCGCCTTACCAGAAGTCCGCTGCACCACCACCACCTGCTCCCTGGCCAGCGCGCCCCGGATTCCCGCAGGCTCGCCGGAAAGCCAGGCGAGGCCCCGCACCGCCAGGGAGGCGCTGTCGGGCGACCAGGTGACGTCGCCGAACACGCCGCCCAGCACCACTTTGGCCTCGGCCCCGTCGGGGTCCGTCACGTAGACCCCGCCTCGGGTGGGGCCTGGGTTGAAGGTGAACGCGATCCAGCGGCCATCGGGAGACCAGGCAGGCGCATTGGCGGCGCCCTTGAAGATCTGGGTCAACTCCGAGCCATCAGCGTTGACCACAACGAGGCCCTGCTTGCCGACGGCGCGGTCCAGGAAGACCAGCTTGCGGCTATCCGGGGACCAGCTTGGGCGGCTGTGGAGACCGCCGCCCTGGGCCACCCGCCGCTCCTGGGCGCCCTCGGCGCTGACGACGTAGACGCCGCTGCGCTCTGGCCCGCCCGCCGCGACGAACGCGACCAGCGTGCCGTCGGGCGACCAGGCCGGGCTGTGGTCGCCCGGACCTGCCGTGAGGAAACGCGCCCCGCTCCCATTCGCCAGGGCCATCCCGATACGGCCGCCCTGACTAAAGGCGACGCGTCCACCCGGCGCCGGCGCTGGTATTGGAGCGCTCTGCACGTTGGCCTCCGACGCAGCCGAGATGCTGTTCCGATCCACCACCGCCAGGGAGTTGCGCACCATGACCAGCACGCCCCACAGCGTCACCATCACCAGCCCGGCCAGGGCCAGGGCCGCAAGAAAAGGCCGTATCATCGCTCCCCTCAGAAAATGCATTCTTGTTACAACAATGGGTGTACTGTAGCCTTATGTAGTTAGTCTGTCAAGGGGCATACTCAAAGAAACAGCGTCTCCTACGTCTTGAAGGAGACGCTGTACTCACGCAGTATGGTTGGTCTTGCGCCAATAGCACCCGGAGCAGCGCTTAGCGCCCCGGGAACCCGCTGCTCACACCCCCTGCTACTGTGACGGGGGCGCGCTAGTGGTACTCGACTTCCAGGCGCTCCGTGGTGGGATTGAAAGTCACGGTGTAGGTGCGGAGGCCATGCTGCGCCTGGGCTACCCGGTACCCCTGGGCATACTTGCCCTTCAGTGACGCCTGGGCCTCCATCTCATCCCGGTTCAGGATTTTGGGCTTCGCGCCCTGCAGGACCCGCTGGCAGAACTCCTCCATCTGGGTGGTAATCTCAGCGTCGCTCTTTGGCATGCCGCACCTCCCGAAAGTGCTTTAGGTGGCCCCTATGGTAGCACAACCCTTGGTGGGGCGGAAGCATATCGCGAGGCCCTTTGGCCAGTTGGGGCGAGATCTGGGACACTCTTGCCCTTGGTGAGAGTGTTTACCAAGGGCGTTGGTCTCGACAGGCTCGACCAACGCTCGCCCCTTCGGCATGCTCAGGACATGCATCTCGACCAAGCCAGCCCGCCTGCCGGCGGGCTCGAAGAGCGGGCTGCTAAACGCTCGCCCTTGGTGTACCTTGAAAATACCATCAAAGGTGATAGACTGCTTTAATATGTCCTATAGCGTTGTGTGCGCCAGGAGGTGCGTGATGACGGATCACCGAGCAGGGCTCGCCTTGTCAGTGGCGCTGGGTCTTGCCATCGTAGTGGGGGCGCAGGGGTGCGCCCCGCAGCCGGAGCAACCGGCGGCCCAGCAACCTGCTGCGGTGGAGGGTAAGCGGGGGGGTGTGCTCATGCTCCTCTTTCCTCAGTCCGGCGACCCGCCCACCTTCGACATGCACCAGGAATCCTCCAACACCGATGCCGCGGCCCCGGTGTACGACAACCTGATCATGTTCGACCCTGCTCGCCCCGGCGAGATTGTGCCAGACCTGGCGGAGTCCTGGGAGCTGGCGCCAGATGGCCGGAGCTACCTGTTCCGCCTGCGCCGGGGCGTCCGCTTCCAGAACGGCAACCCCTTCACAGCCGCCGACGTCAAGTTCACCCTGGAGCGGGTGATCAACCCGCCCAGAGGCGTCAACAGCCCCCGTAAGGACGCCTTCCCCCACGTGGCTGGCATCGAGACCCCGGACGACTACGCCGTGCGCATCCTGCTCAAGCGCCCAACGCCGTCGCTGCTGCCCAACCTGGCCAGCGGCTGGATGAGCATGTACGACAAGGAGTGGATCGAGGCCAAGGGGCACGAAGCCCCCAAGAAGGAGCTGATGGGCACCGGCCCCTTCAAGCTCAAGGAGTACATCCGTGGTACCAGCCTGGAGTACGAGCGGAACCAGGACTACTGGAGGAAGGATCGCCCCTACCTGGACGGCATCAAGATGCTCATCGTGCCCGACCAGGGCACTCGGGGGGCCGCGTTCCGCACCGGCCAGGTGATGATGGACGGGCCCAACACGCTGGATTTCCAGAAGCTCAAGCAAGAGATGGGCGATCAGCTCAACTTTCAGACCATCGGCGGCATGGGCGGGATAGGCTTTCTCCACGTGAACCCGTCCCGAAAGCCCTTCGATGACGTCCGGGTGCGGGAGGCCATCAACCTCGTCATCGATCGCGACGCCTCCATAAAGGTGCTGGCCCAGGGCGACGCCGACATCGGCGGTTTCCTGCCGCCCAGCGGGGCGTGGACCCTCTCTCAAGAGGAGCTGCGGAAGCTACCGGGCTACGCCAAGGACAAGACCGCTGAGGCGGAGCAGGCGAAGCGGCTGATGGTAGAGGCAGGCTATGCCGAGGGCTTTAAGACCAATATCTTCGTGCGGAACCGCCAGCCCCTCATCGACGCTTCCACCTTCGCGGTGGACCAGCTCCGCAAGCTGAACATCACCGCGGAGATCAAGCCCCAGGAAACCGCTCGCTCCTACGAGCTGTCGGAGCGGGGCGATTTCGACATGCTGGTCTGGGGTTACGGCTTTGCCCTGGACGACCCCGACGCCATCTATAGCGAGCACTACCTGTGCAACTCCTTCCGCAACTACGCCCGCCTCTGCTTCCCGGACATCGACGCCCTCTTCGAGCGGCAGTCTCAGGAAGTCGACCCGGCCAAGCGCAAGGCCCTGGTGCTGGAGCTGGAGCGCAAGGCCGTTCCCACTGCCATGAAGATGGTGTTCGGCTGGAGCAGGGCCCGGAACGTCACTTGGAGGTACGTGAAGAACTACACCCTCCACCCCAGCAGCTACAACAACACCCGCTTCCGGGACGTGTGGCTGGATAAGTAGTACCGCCGAGCACGGCCCAAGCGGCTGCGGTGTGCCATCTTCAGCCAGATAGGGCGGGTGGTGCACCATGCCAGCGACCGCTTCCTGCGGCTAAGCCGGCAGGTGCTGCACGGCTGGTTGTCTTGTCGTCCATTCTTCAGTAAGCTAGAGGGGCAAATTTTCCCGCCGAGGAGGATACCCCATGTTTAGCCTACGTGGACTAGTATATCGGTTGGTTGGAGCAGAGGCGGCCTACGCCCATTGCGATATCCCCTGTGGCATTTACGATCCCCATGTGGCCCAGCTTGCCGCCCAGACGGTGCTGCGGATGGTGCAACTGGTTCAGGGCCTGAACAAGCCCGCTGATGGGGCCAGCAAGGCCGAGCAGGACGCCTACACCAACACCCTCTCCCGCTACATCACCACCAAAGAGCAGCACGCCGATCTCTGCAAGCGGGAGCTGCTGATCCTCTGGGGCGACTACTTCCGCCCGGAGCACCTGGAAAAGTATCCGGACCTCCACGCCACCTTCTGGACGGCGGTGAAGCTGGGTGGCCGGAACAAGCAGAACCTGGACGCCCAAGCGGCGCAGGATCTGGTGGGGGTGGTGCAGCGTATTGCCGAGATCTTCTGGGCTACCAAGGGAGCTTCGGTGCGGCGCCAGCCATCCCTCCAGCCGGTGGGTGGGGAGTCTGTCTACCCGGCGTCGTAGGCTCGTACGCTTCGCAAACCCAGGGAAGGCGCCCGTCGCGGCGGGTGTCCTCCTCCGCCTGTGGGGGTAGCCCCGCAGGCGGCTAAGAACGCCGCGAATTTGTCATTGCGAGGAGGCGAAGCCGACCTTCAGCAGGCTCAGGACAAGCGTGGCAATCTGGAGGAGGGAAGCCGTCCTCCTCGCAGGGGATCGTTATCCCCTCCCAGATTGCCACGGCCCTCGTACCT
>JACPQN010000136.1 GCA_016190485.1 Chloroflexota bacterium | reverse complement strand
GCCACGGCGGCGCTGTCCAGCGGGCCGCCCGCCAGCGCGTTGGCGCCCAGCACACCCGCCACGATGGCCGCCGCGCTGCTGCCCAGCCCATGCCCTATGGGGATCCTCCGCTCCGACGAGACTACCAGGGATGGTGGCTCTTGCCCCACCGCTTGAAAGAGGCGCCCAGCGGCCAGGCGCACCAGGGTGCGGTACTGCTCCTCCAGGCCAGCCTCTGCCTCATGCTGTGTCTCGCCGACGCTAACGTAGACGTCGTCGTGGATGTCCAGCGCCATCCCCAGACAATCGAAGCCGGGCCCCAGATTGGCGGTGGTCGCCGGGACCCGGATTCGGACCCTACGGGGAAGGTTTGCGTGGCCGGGCCCTGCTGGCATCATCCACCTGGTTGGCGCTGTGGCTGCATTATAGCATCGCCTCAGGCCCGCCTCAACACAAATGAGCGAGTCTCGGCATCACCAGAGGCTAGTACTCGATGACAGATGAAATGGGTGCCCGCATTCCCGCTCACCCTGTCGAAGGGCGAGCGGCTCATGGTTCCCTTCGGCAAGCTCAGGGTAAACTCGGCTCACCATGAGCGGATAGATGGCCTCGCCCCCCAATTTATGAGTCACGGAACGCTAGTGGCGCCCACCAGGAGGCTCAGGAGCCCCAATCAGCCTGCCTGCGGCGCGCCTCCCTGTGGTATAGTGGGGCGGCATTCTTCAGGGTCGGGCAGGCGTCTCCTTATGAGAAAACTCCTCATCGCCAATCGCGGCGAGATCGCGCTGAGGGTCATCCGCGCGTGTCGGGACATGGGCATCGCGGCGGTGGCCGTCTACTCTGAGCCGGACCGCAACGCGCTCCACGTCCGTTACGCCGACGAGGCCTACCTTCTGGGGCCTGGCCCGGCCCGGGAGAGCTATCTCAGCATCCCCAAGATTATTGAGGTCGCCCGGGCCTGCGACGCCGACGCGATCCACCCAGGCTACGGCTTCCTGGCGGAGAACGCCGCCTTTGCCGAAGCCGTGGCCGAGGCGGGGATCACCTTCATCGGGCCGCCACCCAAGGCCATCCGGCTGCTGGGGGACAAGGCTACTGCCCGCCGCATCATGCAGGAGGCAGGCGTGCCCCTGGTGCCCGGCACCGATCTGGTGCACGAGCCACAGCGCGCCGCTGCCCTGGCGGAGGAGATCGGCTACCCCATCCTGGTCAAGGCCTCCGCCGGCGGCGGCGGCCGGGGCATCCGGGAGGTGCGGAGCGCCGGTGAGCTGGGGCAAGCCCTGCGCATCGCCGCCGACGAGGCCCTCCAGGCCTTCGGCGACGCCAGCGTATTTTTGGAGAAGCTCATCCAGGCGCCCCGGCACATCGAGGTCCAGATCATGGCCGACAGCCACGGCAACGTGGTAGCGCTGGGCGAGCGGGAGTGCTCTATCCAGCGCCGCCACCAGAAGATCATCGAAGAGGCGCCCTCGCCCATCGTGGACCCGGAGCTGCGCCAGCGTATGATGGCCGCGGCCGTCACCGCTGCCAGGGCCGCCGGCTACCAGAGCGCCGGCACCGTAGAGTTCCTGGTAGACCAGGATAAGCGCTTCTACTTCCTGGAGGTCAACACCCGGCTCCAGGTGGAGCACCCCATTACCGAGCTGATCACCGGCGTCGACCTGGTGCGGGACCAGCTCCTGGTGGCGCAGGGCGCGCCCCTAGGCTACCGCCAGGAGGACATCCACTTCCGGGGTTGGGCCATCGAGTGCCGCATCGCCGCGGAAGACCCCGCCAACAGCTTCATCCCCTCCATGGGCCAGCTCCGCCTCTTCCGAGAGCCCAGCGGGCCCGGCGTGCGGGTGGACTCCGGCCTCTTTGATTACCAGGAGGTCTCTCCCTTCTACGACTCGCTCCTGGCCAAGGTGTGCGTGTGGGGCGAAGACCGCCCCCAGGCCATCCGGCGGATGCAACGGGCGCTGCAAGAGCTCTCCATCTCCGGCATCACCACCAACATTGCGCTGCACCAGCAGATCATGGCAGACCCGGTGTTCCAGCGGGGCGACCTGAGCACTGGCTTCCTGGAGGGCTTCTTCCAGCGGCAGGGCGAGGCCCAGCAGCAGGTGGAGATCGCAGCCCTGGCCGCTGCGGTGCTGGCGCACCTCCGGGGCCAGGCTCCCGCCCGGACCCAGGCCCGCCCGGTGCTGGCAGGACGCAGCCCCTGGGCCATGACCTACCGGGACTATCAGCGCTCCAGGGGCGACCAGCGCCCCTTCCGCAACGGCCGATGACCTACCTGGTCCAGGTGGGAGACCGGCTGCTGGAAGTCTCAGTGGAGGAGGAGAACGGGGGCTACGCCCTCACGCTTGGCGACCAGAGCTATCACGCCGATCTTCGGCAGATAGGGCAGGATAGCCTCTTCTCCCTGTTGCTAGAAGGCAGGTCCTTCGAGGTCCATGTGGCAGGAGGGCCAAAGGGCTACGACCTCCAGGTAGATGGTGTGGCGTACGCTGTCCAGGTGGCTCCCCGTACTGGCGCAGGAGGGCCGCCTCGGGGCATGGGAGTGGAGCAGGCGGGGCCTCTCCAGATTCAGGCGCCCATGCCCGGCGTGGTTAACGAGGTCTACGTGCAGCCCGAGCAGGCCGTGGAGCGCGGGGAGCGTCTGCTGGTGCTGGAGGCCATGAAGATGAACAACGAGATCCAGGCGCCCCGTGCGGGCACGGTCCAAGAAGTCAGAGTGACCAAGGGCCAGCGGGTCAACAAAGGCGACCTGCTGTTGGTCCTGACTTAGCTCCTCTCTAACAACCCTTAGCCCGTTCTTGCCTGGGGGGTCGGGCCGGGTGGCGTGGGCAGGGGGCTGGGCGCCACCGTTGGGCTCGGGGCCACGGTTGGACTGGCCTGGGGTGGAGTGGGGCTTGGGGACAGAGGGGTGGATGTGGGCGTGGCCGGCGTCGCGGTGGCCGTAGGTGACACGGCGGGAGTCGGTGAGGCAGCGCCGACAGGGGTCGTGGTGGCCGTGGGTGACACGGCGGGAGTCGGTGAGGTGGCGCCGGCAGGGGTCGGGGTAAGGGTGGGAGTGGGCGTGGGCGTGGCCGGCGCCCGTGTGGACGTGGCCGTGGCCGCGGCCGTAGGGGTGGTGGTGGCACTGGGCGTGCCCGTGGGGCTGGCTGTGGCCGTTCGGGTTGGAGATGGGGAAGGGATGGCGCCACCCGCGACGGCGGTGGCCGTGAGGGACGCCCCGGCTATCGCCGCCTGAGTTCGCACGTACTTTCCTGCCCCCTCGCCCGTGGTGAGGGCCGAGAAGCTCCCCAACTGCCCCCCTCTCAGGCGTCCCCCCTGGAAGGACAGGGAGAGCGCGCCCGTGAAGCGCTGCCCCGGTTCGATGCGCCCCTGGACGCCCTGGATGAAAACCAGGGTCTCCTGGGAGAAGCCTTGGACCACGAAGC
The DNA here is from genome assembly GCA_016190485.1 of Chloroflexota bacterium. Lineage (GTDB taxonomy): Bacteria > Chloroflexota > Dehalococcoidia > SHYD01 > SHYD01 > JACPQN01. Next base: position 11,942 of record JACPQN010000136.1, on the reverse strand, counting down.
GGTACTCTCCCCTGCCAGCTCCCTCGATGACCACGGTGTACTCGCCCGATTGGGAGATCGGCACCTCCAGCACTCCGGGTTGCAGGAAGGGTGGCGAGACCAGCGCCCCGGGCGCCTGGGCTACCTGGAGGCCTGGGCTCACGTGTCCCACGGTTCGTCCCAGGGGGTCCACCAGTCGGGCCCAGACCAGTGCGTCGGCGGTGATGCGGAGGCGCTCGGTACCGGCTAGCACGGGCCGCAGGGCCCCGGGCGCCTGGCCGGGTGACACGGTCGTCTCGGAGGAGGGCACCAGCTCCACCTCCGATCCCTGGGCGCGCACCAGCGCCAGGCCCTCCAGCACCCGCACGTCGGTCTTGCCCCCGTTCGCCTCCACCGTGACCTCGATGAGGGATCCCCTAGCCTGGACCACCGCCGTGGGTGTGTCTATCTGGTAGACGGAGGAGGGGTCGCCCGAGGGGAGGATCATGCTCCAGGTGGAGCCGGAGAGCTGCTGCAGGGCTACGGCCGTGGCCAGGGGGCGTGTGCTGCGCCCTCGCAGCAGCGAGGCCACTGCCACCTCGGTGTTGGGGGAGAGGGTGGCGGTGCTCCCGTCGAAGAAGGTGACCAGGGCGTAGGAGGAGGCTTCGGTGCGCACGCGGTCGCCGGCCCGCAGCTCCCGGCCATTGGCAGCCGACTGGAACTGGGTCTTCTCCCCCTCCCGCACCAGTACGGTGCCGCCCAGGAGCGTCAGCGTGGTAGAGGAGGTGTAGCTGAACCGGGAGGAGAGGACAAGCTGGTAGAAGATGAAGACAAAGAGAAGCAGCAGGAGGAGGGCGGCCGCAGCGTACCCGGCGAGCTGCTTACGGGACACTGCGCCTCCAGGCCGGCAGGACCGATCGCGTCACAGCGGTATGAGGAGGGTCGCCGGCCGCGGCCATGGGACTAGCGGGCCAGGGCGAAGTGCATGCCGCCCAGTTGTCGCACCAGCCCCTTGAGCTCCATGAGGGCCAGGGTACTGCTCACCTCGGCGGCGGAGAGGCCACACCGCCGTACCATCTCGTCTATGTGGACCGGCTCGGCGGCCAGATGTCCCAGCAGCACCTTCTCGGTGGCGGTGGCCGGCGCCACGGCGCGCAGCTCGAGCTGCTGGCCCAGCACCGCCAGGTTCAACTCCTCCAGGATATCTTCCGGCTTGCTGACCAGCTTGGCCCCTTCCTGAATCCAGCGGTTGGCGCCACGGCTGCCGGGGGCGAAGATGCTGCCGGGCACCGCAAAGACCTCCCGGTCCTGCTCCAGGGCAAAGCGGACGGTGATGTGGGCGCCACTCTCCTCGCCTGCCTCCACCACCAGCACGCCCAGACTCAGCCCGCTCATGATGCGGTTGCGCCGGGGAAAGTGGGTGGCCTCGGGCTTGACGCCCAGGGGATGCTCGCTGACCATGGCGCCGTGTTTCAGGACCTCCCGAGCCAGCCCCGCGTTCTCCGCGGGGTAGATCAGGTCCAGCCCACACCCCAGCACCGCGATGGTCCTGCCCCCGGCGTCCAGGGCCGCCTTGTGGGCTTCGGTGTCGATACCCCGGGCCAGGCCGCTGACGATGGTCACCTTGCTGCGGGCCAGCCCCCGCACCAGGTGGGCCGTGGCCTCCCGGCCGTAGGGCGTGGCCTTGCGGGTGCCCACCACTGCCACGGCGGTCCGGTCTTCGGGCAGCAGCTCGCCCCGCACGTAGAGCACGGGTGGGCCGTCCGGAATCTCCCGCAGCAACTCGGGGTAGCCCTCGTCGTGCCAGGTCAGGGGGCGCACACCGAAGCGGCGGAGCTGCTCCATCTCCTGATCCGGCGCGATGAGCTCCCTGCGCCTGCTGATGGCGTCGACGGTCCTGCGGTCCAGCCCGGCCTGCTGCAGGGCCTCCCTGGGCGCGTCCCAGGCCCGGGACAGCGTGCCGAAGGCCTGCTCCAACAGGCCCATGCGCGCACGGCCCACGCCGGGGATGCGGGTGAACCCCACCCAGTACTTGACCTCAGCGGGGTTCAGCGGCATAGCTCAGGAGGACTTCTTCTTTTCCCAGAGGGCCTGGTAGCCCTCTCCCCTGATGGCCGCCAGCAGCTCGTTGCGCTCCAGGGAGCGGAGCTCATCGTACACCTGGTTGCATGCCTCTTCCATCTCAGGGAAACCGCTATCCCGGTACTTGGTGATGATGCGCTCCAGCACCCGCATGCGCTCCAGGCTGGCCACGTGCTTGGGCCAGTGGAAGGTCATGATCTGGTCGGGCAGGGCGAGGCCTGGCCGGAGCCGGCGCAGCTCCTTGAAACGCTCCTCGGCGGAGCGCACCCGGTTGACCAGCCGGATCATGGGGCGGTCGGTGGCGTTGTAACGGAAGTCCAGGAGCAGCCGCTTCTCCAGGGTGGAGAAGCGGACGATCACCACGTCGGAAGTGGCGATGATGTTCATCACCTCCGGGATATCGATGGGGTAGTCCATGTCCATGGGAGCTGGCCTCGTGCTGCCTGACGTACCCGTATCCTAGCACACGCGGCCCAGGCGCACCACGGCAGGGTGAGCGTACGAGGCGTTACGGCCGGCTGAAGAGGATATGCAACACGTCGCCGTCCTGCACCACGTAGGTCTTGCCTTCGGTGCGCAGAAGGCCCCGCTTGCGGGCCTCGGCCCAGGCCCCGCACGCGAGCAGGTCCTGCCAGCCGACTACCTCGGCTCGGATGAAGCCCTTCTCCAGGTCGGTGTGGATTTTGCGGGCGGCCAGGGGCGCGGGAGTATGCCGGCCGATGGTCCAGGCCCGGGTCTCGTCCGGCCCGGTGGTGAAGAAGGAGATGTAGCCCAGGAGGTCGTAGGAGACCCGCACCACCCGGTCCGTGGCCGGCTCCTGGAGCCCCAGGCCCTCCCGCAGCTCGGCGGCCTCCGCCGGCTCCATCTGGGCCAGCTCCATCTCCAGCTTGCCGCACAGGGCCAGCACCTCGGCCTTGGGCCGGAGGAACTCCTGCCGGTAGTGCGCTTCCAGGGCCGGGGCCTCCGAAAGCTGCTCCTCGCCGATGTTGATGAGGAGGAGCAGGGGTTTGGCCGTGAGCAGGGCGTAGCTGGCCAGGGCGGTCTGCTGGGCCTCCGCCAGCTTCAGCTCCCGCAGGGGCACGCCCTCCTCAAGCTGGGCCTTCAGCTCCTGGAGCCACTCCTGCTCCTGGGCAGCAGCCTCCCGCTCCGCGGGTCTTGCGGCTTTGAGGCTGACAGCGATGCGCTCCAGCCGCCGTTCGATGATCGCGGCGTCGGAGTAGGCCAGCTCCAGGTTCACGGTGTTGATGTCCCGGGCGGGGTCGACGCTGCCGTAGACGTGGGGCACACTGGGGTCGGGGAAGGCCCGCACCACGTGGATCAGGGCGTCGGCACGCCCCAGCACGTTGAGCAGCGGCCCGCCGATGCCCTCGCCCTTGCTGAGCCCCGTGGCCGCGCCCCCAATATCGGTGTAGCGCACCTCCGCAGGGGTGAACTTCTGGGGTTTGTCCAAGGCCGCAAGCTGGTCCAGGCGGGCGTCGGGGACCTTCACCACTCCGATATTGGGCTCCAGCCCGGTGCGGCCAAACGCGGTGGTCTCCGCGTGGCCCCGGGTCAGCGCGTTGAAGACGGTGGTCTTCCCGCTCTTCTCCAGGCCGATGATGGCTGAATCCATGTCTCTGGGAGTGTAGCGGGCCTAGCCCAGGGCGTAAAGCACCCCGTCTTCAGAGGTGAAGTAGAGGAGCCCGTTGGCTACGGCAGGAGTGCCGCGGACCTTGCCACCGGTCTGAAACCACCAGCGCTGCTGCCCCGTGCGGGGGTCCACCGCGTAGAGACGGCCGTCGTCACTGCCCACGTAGAGGGTGTCCTCCGTGACGGTGGGGTTGCCCAGCACCGACGCAGGGAGGGCCAGCTCCCAGGCCACTTTGCCGGTCTCCTGATCCAGAGCGAGGAGCTTGTTGGCCTCCGACCCCACGTACACCAGGCCGTGGGCCAGCGCGGCGGAGCTGGAGGTGCGCCCCGGCAAGCGCGCCGCCCACACAAAGCCCTTAGGCGGCTCCGGCTGGGGCGCCATCTGCCAGATCCACAGGTTCACCCGCAACCAGTAGATCTGGCGGTCTAACGGGGTAGAGCGCTGGTGGATGTCTACGGCAAAGAGACGGCGCGCCTCCGTGGTCACGTACACCCGGTCTCGGGTGACGGCCGGTGCGGAGAAGAGGGCGCCGCCGGTGTGGAAGAGAAAGCGCTCCTGCCCGGTCGCCCTATCGAGGAAGTGGATCCAGCCGTCCCGACCGGTGACGATCACCTGGTCCTCCAGCACCGTAGGGGGCGCCGTGACCCAGGAGCCGGCGTCGAAGCTCCAAAGGCGCGCGCCGGTGGCCGCATCCAGAGCATAGAGCTTGCCATCCCCAGAGCCCTGGTACAGGACGCCCTGGCTCACCACCCCCGCAGCAATGATGGGGTTGTCCGTGGCGTACTCCCAGCGGAGCGCCCCGGTCGCCCGGTCCAGCGCCAGCACCCGCTTATCCCGCAGCCCCACGTACACCAGGTCTCCCGCGGCCACCGGCGCGGCGTCCACCGGCCCGGTGGTCTCCGCCTGCCAGCGCAGAGCGCCCGTGGCGGCGTCCAGGGCCACCACACGCCTGTCTCCCGTGGACGCGTAGACGGTCACGCCGTCGGTGGTGGGCGAGGAGCTGAAGGGCTCGCTGGTCTGGAGCTTCCACCGGAGCTGCCCTCGGAGGCCTTCCGTGGAGACAGGCACGTAGCCGGTGTTCAGCAGGTTGTAGTGGGGGAGCGCCCACTGCCCTGGCCTGACCTCGGCGGAGACGGTGGTGCTGGGCGGGGGGATCTCGGGCGGCTTGTTCCAGGCCGCGCTGCCCAGGGTGGCGGCGGCGACCAGCGCCACCAGCAGCACGGCCTGAACCAGCCGCTCCTTACGCAGGTTACGGGTTCTGAGGGGCCGCCACAGGTGCTCCAGCTCCTCGGCGGTTGGCTGACCGGGCACGTGAGGCGGCTCCGTTACCGGCGCAGTCGGCAGAGCCACGCCGGTCCGGTCCTCCTGAGCGGCTACTGGCGCGGCATCGCCGCCCTGGGGCAGGGGTTCGGGCTGACCAGCGGCCTGCCGCAGCGCCTCGGCAAACTGGCCGGGGCCTCCCGGGCGCACCGTCGGAAAGGGAGCCAGCGCCCGCAGGATGACCCGGTCCACCTCGTGGGAGACTCGGGGGTTCAGCGCGCTGGGCAGCGCCGGGTTGTTGCGCATGGCCTTGGCGTACATGGTGGCCGGCGCTTCTGCGGGGTAGGGTACGGCGCCCGCCAGAAGCCAGTAAGCCAGCACAGCCAGGCTGAAGGTCTCGCTGCGGGCGTCGGCATGTCCGTCGGCGATGTACTCCGGCGCCATGAAGGTGGGCAGTGGCGTGGTGAGGGCCGTCCGTACCAGGGGATGAGCGCCCTCTCCCAGAGTGACCATACCGAAATCTCCCAGGCGCACCGTACGCTGCCGGGCGTCCCAGAAGACGTTGCTGGGCTTCAGGTTCCGGTGAGTCAGCCCGTGGGCCAGGAGGTGCTCCAACGCCTCGGCGACGCCCGCCACCACGTGCAGCGCCTCAGCCACGGGCGCAGAACTCATCCAGGTGGTGCGGAGGGTTCCTTCGGGCGCGAACTCAGACGCCGACCAGACGGCGCCATCCGGCTGCTGGCCCCAGTCTAGCACCGGAAGGATGTTGGGGTGTGGGAAGCCCCTCGCCCGCTCCAGCTCCCCGAAGTAGCGCTGGACCAGCGCGCGCTCGTGAGCGAAGTAGCTATGCAGGACTTTGAGCGCTACCGTCTGGTCGGTCCGAGAGTGGGATGCGCGGAACACCGTGGCAAGGCCGCTGCTCCCCAGTGGCTCCTGGGCTATGTATTCACCTATGACTGTCCCAACAGTGGTCAATGGTTCTCCTTTTGTGTATGACGAGCGATGGCAGCCCTCTAGCTTGGGGAGTGCTTAATAACTCCGCACTGCAGGCTGAAGCCTGCAGCATAGCCGCTCAGAATGCCTCAGGCTTGGGCCTGAGGTGGCAGGTTGCTAAACACCCTCTAGCTTGGATTCTAGCGTTGAGGGTCACCAGGGTCAAACCGCTCCAGCCGTCGCAAGTTCACATAGACCTTCAGGGTGTACCAGGCCATGACCAGGGCGAGCAGGAGGCCCAGGGGCCCATCACGAAAACCCTGAAGCTGCATCAAGCGCCGGTAGAACTCCCGTGCAGGCTGGGTGACGAAGCGATGGGGCAACGCCCGGACGTCGCGCCGCCGCAGCGTACGGGCCTCCCGCAGAGCATAGTCCCGCTGTTTATCCAGGAGCTGCCCCCAGGAGACGTAGTTGTGGTGCACTAGGGGAGCATCCAGGTAGCGGGTAGGCCCGTCCACCACCACCACTTCGTGCGGGTCCTGGGCCTCGTCGTAGCGGGCGCGGCCACGGCGCAGCAGACGGAGCTGGTAGTCGGGCCACCAGCCGCCGTGACGCACCCAGCGCCCCAGGATCAGGTTCTGGCGGGGGATCCATGCCCCGGCCAAATCCTCACCGGCCGCGGCGCTGCTCCGCACCGTGGCCTGGACGGCCTGGGCCAGCGGTGCCTCCACGCGCTCGTCGGCGTCCACAAAGAGCACCCAGTCGCCGGTCGCCTCTTGGAGCGCGTAGTTGCGCTGGCGCGGGAAGGTGTCGAAGGGACGCTGGAGCACCCGCGCTCCTGCCTCCTGGGCCCGCGCGGCCGTGTCATCGGGACTGTAGGCATCCACCACCAGCAGCTCGTCGGCCCAGGTCAGGCAGGCCAGGCACACCTGGATGTGCTGCCGTTCTCGAAAGGTGATGACCGCGGCAGTGATGCGGCTGCCCACGTTAGCCGTGCTTCAGGAGCAGCGAGAAGACCTGGAGAAAGGCGGCGCGGCGGGCGCGGAACTGGGAAGTGGAGACCTGGCCGGTCAGATAGCGCTGGGCCAGCAGCCCGTACTGCCACCAGAGCCCTAAGGCGATGATGACCCTGGCCGCGACACGGTAAAAGGGGTTGTAATACTTCCGGAACAGGGTGAGCCGGCTTCGGAAGAGCTCAACGAAGGAGCGGTCTGGCGCCTGGCTGGTGCTCTGGCTGCCGTGGTGGAGGATCTCCGCCTGTGGCTGGCAGAAGAGGCGCCAGCGGTCTCGCTTGATCCTGATGCACCAGTCTATCTCCTCACAGTAGAGGAAGAACTCTTCGCTGAAGGGGCCCACCCGGTCCACCACCTCCCGCCGCACCATCATGCAAGCGCCCAGCGGGTGAGCGATCTCAAAGGGAGCCCGGTACGCGCGCGCCGGATAGCGGCCGTTGAGACGGGAGTTCAGCAGACGACGCCCCGGTGGGATCAGGTCGAAGAGGGCCATCCAGAGCGTGGGGAAACGGAAGGCGCTATGCTGAAGGGAGCCGTCGGAGTTCAGGAGCTTGCCGGTGACCACGCCGGCGCGCGGATAGCGGTCCAGGAAACGGATGAGTTCCGTGATGGCGGCGCCCAGCACCTGGGTATCCGGGTTAAGGAAGAGGAGGTACTGGCCCTGGCTGACTTCGATGGCCTGGTTGTTGGCGGCGGCAAAGCCCCGGTTGAACTCGTTCTCGATGAGCCGGACGTTGGGGAATGTCCGTCGCACCGCCGCCGCGCTGCCGTCGGTGGAGGCGTTGTCCACCACGATGATCTCGTAGCCACGGCTCACGGCGCGAGCGTCCAGCGAGAGGCGGCCGCCGCCCACGGCCCGCTCCATACTGACCCCCACCGACTCCAGGCACTGGAGCAGCAGGTTGCGGGTGTTGTAGCTGACGATGATGACCGAGAGATCCAGCATCACTAGCCGGGGAGCGGGCGTTTGGCCACCCCATGCTAGCAAAGGGCGGATAAGGCTGTCCAGCCCAAGCAGTGTGTGCTTGGCAACATAGTTGCCAGGCACACTGTGTTGCTCTGTCAGGAGCAGGACAGGGCGCCCCAGTCCTTGACACCCGTCTGGGGCAGCCAGTAAGATGAGACTGTCTTACTGCTTTACCATAATGTTACTGGTGGATCACTCCGGATAGAAAAGAGGTGATAATGGCGGAAAGCTTACTATGGGTCCTGGTCGCAGTGGCAGTGCTGGCCGTTGGAGGTGGTGGCGGTTTCTGGGTGGGCAAGGTGGCCATTGAGCAGCGACTGCGGGCGGCCAGCCTGGCGGCGGAGAGGCTCCGGGCCATGGCAGAGACCGAGCAGAAGGACCTGATCTTGCAGGCGACCAAGGAGGCGATGCAAGTGCGCCAGGCCGCCGAGAACGAAGTGCGGGAGCGCCGCCAGGAGCTCCAGCGGCAGGAACGGCGCCTGGGCCAAAAAGAGGAGCAACTGGACCGGCGGGTGGAGCAGGTGGAGCGCAAAGAGCACCAGCTCACCGGCAAAGAGCAGGAGATCGAGCAGATCCAGGCGAAGGCAGAGGATCTCAAGCTCCAGCAGGTGAAGGAGTTGGAGCGCATCTCTCAGCTCACCCGGGACGAGGCTCGCGAGTGGCTGGTCCAGGCGGTGGACCAGGAAGTCCGAGACGACGCTAACCGGCGGGTGGTCCTCCTGGAGCGAGCCTACAAGGAAGATGCTGACCGGCGCTCCCGAGAGGTGCTCATGGAGGCGGTCCAGCGGGTCACCTCTGAGGTGGTCTCCGAGGTCACCGTGTCCGTGGTGCCCATCCCCAGCGACGATATGAAGGGGAGGATCATCGGCAGGGAGGGGCGCAATATCCGAGCCTTGGAGCATGCCACCGGGGTCGACATCATCATTGACGATACCCCCGACTGCGTGACCCTCTCCTGCTTTGATCCGGTCCGCCGGGAGATCGCCCGGCTGTCCCTGACCAAGCTCGTCTCCGATGGGAGAATCCACCCCAGCCGCATCGAAGAGGTGGTCGTGCGGGCCAAGGCCGAGGTGGACGACGTGATGGCGAAGGAGGGTGAGCGAGCGGTCTTCGACGCGGGTGTCCAGGGACTACATCCCGAGCTGGTAAAGCTCATGGGCCGGCTCAAGTTCCGCTATAGCTACGGCCAGAATGTGCTCCGACATAGCGTGGAAGTTGCCCACCTGGCGGCTCTCATCGCTTCAGAGATCGGCGCCAACGTGGAGGTGGTGAAGAAGGGCGGCCTGTTGCACGACATTGGCAAGGGAATGGACCAGGAGATGGAGGGGCCGCACGCCCTGATTGGCGCCCGCCTGGTGGAGCGGTACGAGAAATCCCGAGAAGTGGTCATCTGCGTGGCCAAGCACCACGACGACTGGTTTACCAACACCCTGGAGGGCGCCATCGTCCAAGTGGCGGATGCCATCAGCGGGAGCCGGCCGGGCGCCCGCGGCGAAGCCCTCGATCACTACATCAAGCGCCTACAGGCGCTGGAGGAGATCGCGAGCGGGTTCCCCGGCGTGGACAAGTCCTACGCCGTCCAGGCCGGCCGGGAAGTGCGCATCCTGGTCAAACCAGACCAGGTGGACGACCTGGGCGCGCTGCGCCTAGCCCGCGATGTTGCCAAGCGTGTTGAGGAGAGTCTAGAGTATCCGGGGCAGATCAAAGTCACGGTGGTCCGGGAGACCCGGGCTGTGGAGTATGCGCAGTAGGACAGTTGTCTTCACTCGGCTCAATACCTAAAGAGGGGATGTTCCGGCAAGGAACATCCCCTCTCGGACTGTTCGAGATTGGGGGGCCTCCTCTTCGACACCTACCAGGCGCCAAGGATACCTGGTATCGCCGTGGCTGAGTGACCGGGAATCCCGGTCTCCGGCCTAGAAGGGCAACTCCACCCCCACCCCGCTCTCCCGGGCGCGGCGGTACACCGCCGCCGCGGCGGCCACGTCCCACAGCGCCAGGCCGTGGGACTCGAAGAGGGTGATCTGGTCCTCGGCGGTGCGGCCGCGGCGGTGGCCGCACACCACTTTGCCCAGCTCCTCCACCTGCTCCCAGTTGATGACCCCCCGCTCAACGGCCCGCAGCAGATCGGCGCACTCCAGCCTGGCTTGGTCGACGGCGTCGGCGGTGATGACGGCGGCCCGGCCCACGGCCTCCGGGTCCAGCTCGGCTCGGAGCAGGGAGTTGCCGCCGGCGGCGTTTACATGGGTGCCGGGCTCCAGCCACTGGCCCTGGAGCACCGGCTCGGCCGCGTTGGTGATGGTGATGACGATGTCGCAGCCCCGGGCCGCTTCCTCGGGGCGCTCCACCGGCGAGACCTCCACCCCCAGTCGCTGAGACATGGCGCTGGCAAAGGCCGACCGCTTCTCCGGGCTCCGGCTGTATACCTTGGCCGACCGGACAGGCCGCACCGCGCACACGGCCTCCAGTTGGGTCCGCGCCTGGAAGCCGCTGCCATAGATGCCTACCGTGGCGGCGCCGGCCCGGGCCAGGTACTTGGTGGCCACCCCGCTGGCCGCGCCAGTGCGCATCTGGCCCAGGCGGTTCCCTTCGATGATGGCCTGGAACTCTCCATCGGTGGAGAAGAGGAACACCCGCATGTGGCCCCCGGCTGCGGAACCGTAGCTCTTCCAGCCCGCCACCTTCACCCCGCCGCCGATCACCGCGGGCATGATCATGAGCACACTGTCGCCCGTCCGCAGCCGCTGGCGGGGCCGGTTCACCGCCTGCCCAAGGCCCTGGAGCCGGAAGCTCTCTTCAATGGCCACTAGGGCCTCCTCCATGGTGAGCAACTGCTGGACGTCGGCCTCTCGTAGGAACAGGGTCACGCTAACCTCCTTGAGTGTCAGTCTGCTGGCGCCACTGGCGCACGATGCCCTCTGCTTCGGCCACCGTCCGCTGCACCAGCTCCTGGACGGTGGGGATGTCGTGGATCAAGCCGACCACCTGGCCGGCCCACACAAAGCCCCCCTCCATGTCGCCCTGGTGCGCGGCCACCAGGTTCATCTCCCCGCTGATGAAGGGGAGCAGATCCTCCAGGGTGCCGCCGCCGCGCTCGATCTCCAGAATAGCCTCGGCCAGGGGCGTGCGCAGCACCCGGGCCGGGCGGCCTACGGAGCGCTCCACCACCAGGGTGTCCGTCTCCTGGGCGTCCACCAGGGCCTGCTTGTAGTTGATATGAGCGATGCACTCCTGGGTGGCGATGAAGCGGGTGCCCATCTCCACGCCTGCTGCGCCCAGGGCCAGGGCCGCGGCCAGCCCCCGTCCGTCGGCGAAGCCGCCGCTGGCCAGCACGGGGATCCGCACCGACTCGGCGATGCGGGGCACCAGCACCATGGCGCCGATGTCGTCCCGGCCGATGTGGCCGCCGCCTTCGAAACCAACGGCGATGACCACGTCGGCCCCCAGCTCTTCGGCGTGTTGCGCCTGGCGTACGCTGGCCACCAGGCACATCTTCTTGATACCGGTGCCTTCGATGAGCTGGAAGTAACGGGCGGGGTCCCCTGCGGTAAAGCTCATCACGGGCACCCGCTCCGCCGCCGCCGCCGCCACCAGGTCCGAGAGGTCCCGTCGCCCGATCTGGAAGTTGACGCTGAAGGGCTTGGAGGTAAGCGCCCGCACCGTGGCGATCTCCTCCCGCAGGGCCTCGGGAGAAGGCAACGTGGTGGCAGTGACCTGTCCGAGGCCTCCGGCCTCGGACACCGCCGCCGCCAGGCCCGCGTAGGCCAGGTGCGCCAGGCCGCCCTGGGTGATGGGGTGAGCTATGCCCAGGAGTTGTGTGACAGGAGTATGCACCATGGAGCCTCCCGTAAGAGCGTTGGCATTGTAGCCGCAGGAGCAGGGGCCGTCAAGGAATGGCCCCTGCTCTGTTGATGGCCCCTGCTCCTGGCCCCTGCTACCTTGACGCGCCTCTGGAGCCTTCCTATACTGAGGGTGTCGCCCGGACTGCTCCCGCAGTGCGCCGCGGAGAGGACCCCGCCCGAGTGGCGCAATGGCAGCGCAACCGACTTGTAATCGGTAGGCTAGGGGTTCGACTCCCCTCTCGGGCTCTGTCCAAGAG